>PMNG01000090.1 GCA_003162615.1 Methanothrix sp.
AGAAATTTCGGCACACTACCTATCTCTGGCAGTCCCTGGATGCCTCCTCCATGACCCCCACCAGATCGAGTAGCGTGCGGTTACATCATTGGGGCCGTTTCTATGAGCTTCTGATCGAAGGGGCTAAGACATTCCACAGGAGTTGCAGGGATCAGCAAGCAACCTCTGAGATCTTCCCAGGCAGTGCACTCGTCGAGATGGCAAAGTCTGGCGACGAAAGGGCAGGCCCTCCTCACAGCTGGCGTCTCAAAGAATCATAAATCACTTCCAAACATTAAAATCCCAAATCCTCAACGTCACAATATCAAGACAAGAGGCCGTCAACGCCTCTTATCAAACACAAGCTTCAGCTCGTGAACTCCTGCCTCGCTCTTCTCGATCTCGAACCCCATCTTCTCCAGCATGTGCAGAGTGGGAGCGTTATCTGCAAGCACCTCGGCGGTGAACCCCAAAAGGCCCTGTTTCTTGGCCAGGTAAGTGAGGTAAGAGTTCAGCTCTGCGCCTACGCCCTTGTTCTGATACTCGTCCTTCACGACAAAAGCCAGCTCTGCCGTGTGAGTGTTTTCATCTACGGAAAACTGTCCCACACCGATAATAGTCTCCTTCTCCTCCCGGCCGATCACGGCCAGGATCACCATCACTTTGGAGTAATCTAGAGCTACGAACTCCTGCAGCCGCCGGTGGGGCATATCCTTTCGAGCCGAGGCAAATCTCAGGTACATGCTCTCGTCCGAAAGCGAATAGAAGAACTCCTTCATGAGAGGCTCATCGCTTATCTTCACCGGGCGAAGCAATATCTCTAGTCCTGCCTTGGTAATCCTGTGCGTCTCCAAGGCATCCGGGTACCCTCCAGGAAAGAACTCCTGGTCTCTGTAGATCAGGAACAGCTCCCTGGCCTCATCAACCAACCATTGCCGGAAATCAGGGTGTGCAATGGCTATCAGATCCATGGCACGCTCCTGGATGTTCTTGCCGTGCAGGTAAGCTATTCCATACTCAGTTACGACGTAACGAACGTCTCCTCTGCTGAGGGTTACTCCTGCTCCTTCTTTGAGAAAAGGCACAATCCTAGATACCCGGCCATCCTCGGCTGTGGAGGGAAGAGCCAGGATGGTCTTGCCGCCAGGCGCAAGCACTGCACCTCTCATGAAATCCGCCTGGCCGCCTATTCCGCTGTAGAAGGTCTTCCCAGGGACTCCGCAGTGGCCTGTCCGGTGAGATCTATCTCCAAAGCGCTGTTTATAGCCGTCATTTTTTGCTGCTTGACTATGTTGAGAAGCGGTAGTCGATGGTCCTGAACTCGACTGCCTGGTTCCGGTGAAGGTAGTCGTAGGTCTCCTTCCTTCCCATACAGAAGGAGGCCACAGCCCTACCTCGATCGATGCTCTTTTCAGAGTTATCCAGGGCCCCGGCCTTCATCAGCTCGGCAACGCCGTCGCTGAACAGCTCGCTGTGAAGCCCGAGGTGTTTTTTGCCTGATAGATTAGCCAACACCGCATTGGGTACACTACCGTATCCCACCTGAAGGGTGGACCCATCCTCGACCAGTCGGGCAACGTAACGACCGATCCTCTGGGCTACGTCTACCGGAACCAAGTCTCGGTACTCTAACAGGGGCTCGTCGTGGGGCAGGAGAATGTCGACATCTCGAACATTTATAACTCCATCTCCGTAAACAAAGGGCATGTTCGAGTTGACTTGGGCTACTACCAGGGAAGCCGTCTCGACTGCTGCCTTCACGATGTCTACGCTTACGCCCAGGCTCATGTTACCGCTGCTGTCCAGCTGAGAGGTCTGGATCAGGGCTACGTCGATGGGTATTATCCCCCGGATGAAAAGGTCCGGAACAGACGACAAGAATATTGGAGTATAGTCAGCAGCGGCTTTATTTACAGCACCTCTGATGCTATCTCCTATAAAGAACGAGTTCAGCCGGAAGTTGTCCTTGAACTTCTCGTCCGCGTATGGAGCAATGCCGAGAGTCCACACCTGGACCAGCTCAGCATCGAAGAATGCGTTAGGTTTTCTTTTAATGTAGTCGATTAAGGCTCTAACGAGATACTGGGGCTCGCCGCAGGCTATGCCTATGAAGATCCTATGGCCAGGACGGATATGGTCGAACACCTTCTCTTCAGAAGCAAATTTTTCTGGCCATAGCTTCCTAATATCATCCAAGTTCACCCCATTTCCAGTCGCCTCCATTGAGAATTCCTCTTATTAGAATTACAGCTAAGATGCAAACACGGCTTTCGTTAATGAGCTATCGTTCCATCTACCTATTTGGTCCGATTAAGTTCTGCATNNGGGAGCCAAATTGCTTAAACTGCAGCTATGGTCTTCTGGATCGAAGGATCCTAAAGACGCTAGCTTTAAGATCCAAAAAGAGGTCTCAGAAGGCGGCAATTGGTTTTCAGAAAAAAAGAGACGTCGAGCTGACATAATGGAACTCATGAAGGAAGGGTCAATCACCTTCGATGCCGAGGGCGTTTTCTTCAACCCTCGGATGAGGCTAAATAGGGATATAGGCGTTGCCATGGTCAGAGCCCTGGGCATCTCCGAGTACCTGGATGGGTTGTCTGCCAGCGGTATCAGGGGCTTACGGGCCGCAGGAGAGGTCGGAGTCGAGAAGGTCACCTTGAACGACGTCAGCCCTGTTGCGTACCAGTGCATCCTGAGGAACATCGCCAGAAATGATCTACAAAGATGCGAGGCATGCTGCTACAACGCCAACGCCCTGATGCACGAAAGGCACTTCGAGGCGGTCGATCTGGATCCCTTCGGATCGCCATCGCCCTTCCTGTCTGCTGCTTCGAGGTCGGCTTTGTCCTACCTTTTCGTTACTGCTACAGATACCGCTCCCCTCTGCGGGGCTCACCTAAAAAGCGGCATTCGAAAGTACATGGCCCTGCCGGTTAAGACCGACTACCACCGGGAGATGGGGGCCAGAATTCTCCTGGGGCTGGCTGCCAGGGAGCTGGCAAGGTTAGACAAAGCCATGGAGCCCCTGCTTACCCACGCCACAGAGCACTACGTGAGAACCTATCTCCGGGTTCTGCACGGAGCAAAATTAGCCGACCGTTGCCTGGAAAAGATAGGCTTTATAGAGCACTGCTTTGCTTGCGGCAACTTCAGAACCCTGGCTGAACCCAGAACTGAACCATGCACCAACTGTGGAGGCCGTACGGTCCTGGCAGGTCCCCTCTGGCTGGGGAAGATACAGGACAGAAGAACCATTGAGATGGCTGTTCCGTATGTAGACGAGATGAACAAAAGCGCCAGAAAGCTCCTGGAATCCTGCTGCAATGAGGAGGATGTACCCATGTACTACGATCACCACAGGCTGTGCCGACGACTGAGCATAACTCCCAAGAAGGTAGATGAGTTAGTTATGGCTCTGCGCGAGTCTGGCTGGAAAGCATCCCGGACCCATTTCACTGGCTTGGGCGTCAAGACGGATGCAGGGGTGAAAGACGTGGAGGAGATCTTGGGGTTTCCCTGAACAACTTGCGCAGCATTTATATTAAGATTTGTTAAATTTGCTTAAATTCAAAACAATTATTACGATCTTGAGGGTAGTTATTGGGACCTAAAACT
>PMNG01000093.1 GCA_003162615.1 Methanothrix sp.
TAAGTTATTCCAGATAAATATCGATAAGATCCCAGGGACCAAGTCTTCAGCAATCCATATCGATGAAAGTACCGTTCATGCACTTTATTTTGACAGATTTTTCAATAATCGCTTATAGAAGTCGGGTGGTCTTTCTGGTGATGATGGTGTTGACTTATCTTCCGTGATCATGTCATCATTATGCAATTATTTCTTGTGAATATTTGGCACTTTCTGGCACAATCTGCTGTGTTGGATAAGTCCATAAATCCGTAAGCGAAAGGCCATTTGTAGCAGGAACGGATGGTGGACAAGAATCGATATCTAGAGATGAGGTTCTGAAAAAGATATCCAACACAGCAGCACAATCTAGAAATCCAGTGAAAATTGATTTTTCTGCGGCCAATATTAGCAGCTTAGCTCAAATTATCGTTAAGGTAAATGAGTAAGGACTTAATTTTATTCGAATACACCGCAGCTCGCTGCATGGCGCAGTTTGACTGCTATCCATATTGCTGCTCAAGAATCAAAAGTAATTTATATCGGCACGGCAAATATGAAATGATTTATGACGTATCGGGGCAGGGGAAAATTATGGGGTTCGTAGGTGAGTTTAAAGAGTTCGCCATGAAAGGCAACGTCCTTGATATGGCGATCGGCATCATCATTGGTGCAGCTTTCGGCAGTGTGGTCACTTCCCTCGTAAAGGACATCATCATGCCTCCCATTGGCCTTGTCCTGGGAAAGGTGGACTTTGCAAACCTGTTCATCTCCCTGACCGGGGTTCACTACGACACTCTAGCCGCGGCTCAAGCAGCGGGTGCCCCAACTATAAACTATGGAACCTTTATAAACGCAGTAATAAGCTTCCTGATCGTCGCCTTCGTTGTCTTCCTCATAATCAGGCAGGTCAACGCCATGAGGAGTAAACCGCTGCCTCCGGCACCGAATACGAAGGAATGCCCCTACTGCAAGGAGAACGTATCTCTAGCAGCCGTGCGCTGTCCGCACTGCACGTCGGAGATCGGTAAATAACTTCTAAATTATCCTTATAACCACAGCATTGCTCCTCTAGCTTGACCAGGGATCTGTCAGCAAGCGTGACTGAAAGCTCAATCCCGATAACAAAATTTATAAAAGTAGGAGAGCTATAATAAATTAGAATCAGCCAGGAGATACTTATGAACCGAGCTTTGTTGTCAGTTGTTTTGGTGCTTTTCACGCTGACGTTGAAGGGAGCTGCCGCCGATGGTCACTGTGATGTTAGCGCGTGTATGAATGAGATCAAATGGCCAAATGGGACATACGGGATTTATAACCAGATTAATACCGAAGTAAATATCTCCAATAACGGTTTTATCTCTCAAGAAGCTTGGTTAATTGTAAGATTCACTGGGCCAGATGGACGGGTGTATAAACCAAGAGAAGATGAATATTTTACGCTTCCTGATATTGGAACTTCAAGATGGGATGGTTCGACCTCGTCAGCCCTAGATCTAGTAGGATCGAACGGGACTCGTAGAGCTCCGGACGGATGGTACAATGAGAGCGTTCAGTTGAAGTTACCTTCAGGCGACATATTGGATCAAGAAAATAAAACGCGTGCTTTCGAGATCAGGAGTTAGTCTTTGTCATAGGTCTCAAATTATTCCAATTTCCTTATTAAACAGATGCCTAGATTTCCGAAGCGACTTTAATATCTCGGAGCTGTCTTTCCTTCAGCGCATTATGCCAGGAGATAGAACTGAATATCTATATTCATGTTCAAAGAAATATTAGTTGAGTGGAGAGATATCCGGCTTTCCACTACATTGGCTCGTTACGATCCTACCGTTCTGATTTGATCCGGAGTATTTTCGTGCACCAAGCTTCTGTTGCCTGTTATCACTGTGCCATATACGTTGTAAATGCCACCACCTGAAAGCTTTGCCTTTGCTATGTTATGATCTATAGAGCCGCTATAAAGGTTCACAGTGCCGTAGAGTCCCGAGTCGGTTTCAACGTTATCATAAATGCCCCCGCCATAACTTCCGGCATGGTTGTTGCTTATTGAGCTGCCGTTCAGATTCACCATGCCGAGGTTATTATAAACGCCCCCACCTCCGAACATTCTCGCAAGGTTATGGTCTATCGAGGTCCCACTCAGATTCACCAAACCCTGGCTATTATAAATGCCTCCGCCATAGGTTTCGGCATAGTTATAGCCTATCGATCCGCCGGTCAGGTTTAGCGAAGGGGTGAAAAATCCTCCCGACTGGTCGTTGTAAACGCCACCCCCCACATTTGCGGTGTTATTCGAGATGGAACCTCCCGTCATGTTTATCACTAGATTGGTGTAAATACCCCCTCCAATAGCTGCCCTGTTTCCAGTTATGATGCCACCGTTCAGGTAAACCCTTCCTTGACCAGAGATTCCGCCGCCACTATAGACTGCCGTATTATTTGTTATGAAGCTATTGGCATTAATGTCCAGCGTTCCCAAAGAATCGTCGTAAATGCCGCCCCCGCTACCTCCGTGTTCTCCTGGATGTTTCGCCTTATTGTTGGTTATGGTGCTGCCATTTAATTTTATGAGACCTCTACCATTCCAAATCCCACCGCCGCCCTCGTTTGCCACATTGTGCGTGACATTGCAGTCAATTAACGTTGTTACACTATCGCCTTCATTCCAACCGCTGCCTTGATTGGAAATCCCACCACCAAAATCTGCTTTGCCATGTTCAATGGTCATACCGGATAACGATACGATCAGCGCACCCATCGAGGACGGTCCAGGGCCGATCGTGAACACCGGACCGGAATATGAGCCATCAATTATAGTACGATCGATGCCTGATCCTTCTATAGATAGCGATTTGGTAGTTTTGATATTTTCTTTGTAGATCCCCTCAGACACATTGATTGTATCACCCGGATTTGCATACTCTATCGCTGATTGTACACTTGAATAATCACAACCATTGTTACAGACTCTCAATGTGTCCGCCCCTACCGGTCCTACTATCAGAAGGATTACAATGAGAAGATTTAGCTTCAATATAATTCCCTCGCGTTATAAAACACTTGATCTAGGTCCCAGTTACTGCGATTGATGCTCAGAATCAGAGAGCTAGCTAATTGAGATGACCAAGATCGCAAACTCAAATCAAGTCCTCTCATTGAGATATCATACACCTTAAATGTATTTAGGATTTGCTAAGATAGAAGGCAAACGATATATGTGCCTATTACGATTTTGGAGCCCCACATGCTGTCCTTGGCGACCAGAATAAATCAGGAGACAGCGTCATTATTATATTGACCTTGTCTATATCTGGACATGTACTAAATTAGTGTTACATACAGGGTAACGAGAGAACAATGAATGTACTACGGAGCAAGAAGAAATAGATATAATCTGGAGGAAAAAATATGAAAGGATATATTATTCTTATTATTCTCACTATCCTGCTGATGCCTGGATGCATCGCAGCGACGAACATGAGCTTGGAACAGGTGAACAACACCAGTCACTTGATACCCAGAGATATACTCTTCGGCAACCCTGATCGGACAATGGTTAGAATCAGCTCCGACGGGTCAAACATGAGCTATCTGGCCCCGGTAAAGGGTGTGCTCAACGTCTGGATAGCGCCTGCTGGCCATCTGGAGAAAGCAAGGCCTGTGACCAACGACACCTACAGGGGAATCCACGATTACGGCTGGGCTTACACCAATAAGGACCTCCTGTATCTCCAGGACAAGAACGGCAACGAGAACTACTCAATATTCTCGGTTAACCTGAGCAGCGGCCTGGTTAAGAACCTCACGCCTTTCGAGGGCGTACAGGCCAGCATCAAAGCCTTGAGCCCCAAGTTCCCCCGCGAGGCCGTCATCTCCCTCAACAAGCGCGATCCAGAGTACAGCGACCTGTACAAATTAAACATCACCACAGGCAACCTGACCCTTCTCATGGAGAACAAGGAGTTCATGGATTTTGACGTGGACGATAACCTAACTGTTCGGCTGGCCCACAAGATGACTCTTGATGGCGGGGAGGAGATCTATAAGCTCACAAAGAACGGCTGGAAGCTATTCCAACAGATCGGAAAGGACGATTTCTTGACGACCGGCTCCCTTGGGTTCAATAAGAACAACAAAGAAGTCTACTTCATGGACAGTCGCGGGAGGGACACGGCAGCACTATTCGTCATGAATTTGACTACCGGAAACGAGACCCTGATCGCCGAGGACCCGAAAGCAGACTTCAGCGACAGCATGACTCACCCCACAGAGAAGAATGTGCAGGCTGTAGCCTTCACCTACGAGAGAAAGCAATGGAAGGTCATCGACCAGTCCATAGCAGGCGACCTGGATTATCTTCGGAAGGTCGCGGATGGCGATGTCGAAGTTCTGGATCGAACTCTGGACGATAAGACCTGGATTGTGGCTTACATAATGGACGACGGCCCTGTACGCTACTATTCCTATGACCGGGATAAGAAAGAGGCCAAGTTCTTGCTCACGAACATGGAGAAGCTGGAGGGTCAGCCTCTGGCTAAGATGATTCCTGTAGTGATCAAATCGCGGGACAATATGAGCCTTGTAAGCTACTACACACTGCCGTTGGGAAGCGACAAATCCGGAGACGGCAAGCCAGAAAAACCAGCCCCCATGGTCTTGTACGTTCACGGAGGTCCATGGGATCGCGATGAATGGGGTTTCGATCCAGTTCACCAGTGGTTGGGCAACCGCGGCTACGCAGTGCTCAGCGTCAACTACCGAGAGTCCACGGGCTTTGGCAAGAATTTCACCAATGCCGGAAACCTGGAGTGGGGAAGAAAGATGCAGGACGATCTCATCGACGCNNACGCAACTCTGGCGGGCTTGACTTTCACCCCTAGGCTATTCTCCTGCGGTGTGGATATCTGCGGGCCCTCAAATCTGACTTCGCTTTTAGAGAGCGTCCCGGCGTACTGGCTGCCTCAGATGGAGCTCTGGACATCGAGGGTTGGAGACTACAGGACGAAAGAAGGAAGAGAACTGCTCAAAGAGCGTTCACCGATTAACTATGCGGACAAAATCCAGCGACCTCTGCTTATCGGCCAGGGAGCCAACGACCCGAGGGTCAGGCAGAACGAGTCAGACCAGATCGTAAACGTGATGCATGTCAAAAACCTCTCCGTGACCTATGTCATTTACTCGGACGAGGGTCATGGTTTTGCTCGACCTGAGAACAAGATATCGTTCTTTGCTGTTGCTGAGGCTTTCCTGGCCAAGCACCTAGGAGGAAGATACGAACCCATCGGCATGGACTTCAATGGTTCGACCATCGCCGTGCCAACAGGAGCGGATGAGGTTCCAGGTTTAGTTGAAGCCCTGCAGAAGAAACTGTAGGGCTTTCCCTTTTTTTGGATAATGAGCAATAATCCAACAACTGACGTGTATTAGTTATTCAACAAGTTGAAGTGTATTGGATATCAATAAGTTGAAGCGTATCGGTAACGCCAAATAGCCCAACAACAGCTACGTGATCGGCATACTATAGGATTCCAGACTCTATATTGTTCAAATTTCTGACCACATCCGCTGCAAGCAATGGAAGAATCTTGTGGTATTCGCAAATGGTCAGAACTCGATGGAGCTCGTCCCGCTGGATCGATGCAGTGTGCTGAGCGACGTATAACATAGTGTCAAGGTACCCATCCTCTTGAAGCTTCTTTTGGACTTTTCCCAAAAAAGCCTCATCGATTTTTATTCCCGTTATTCCGATATCCTTGATCGCTTTGGTTATATTGCTACCGTTTAATTTCGTTCTAGCTTCATTTGAAGCTATGGCTCTTTGGGCAAAATCTAAAGACTCCTGAGATACCCCATTCAATATCAGCTCTGATGCCAGGCTCTTCAAGGTCTTGCTCTGAAGAACAGTTTCTGCCTCAAGAGCCAAGTAAGCTTTTGGCGTTATTTCTATCTTTGTGTATTTGGGGCTAGGCATTACCTCGCAGCTCCTAGAAGTTTTCAGCCATGCAATTTAATCTTAGATCTGTACTTATTAAAAGACTATGATGTGCAATAATAAGATCGGCTTTCGATTTAAGATCAATTTTAAGTGTCTCTTGCCTACATAGACACGCGCTGGAAGAAGATGACAGATGACCGAAGAACAATTAACGGCATCGTCAAACATTTTCTTCATTCGTTCGGCTCAGAGAAGCATTTAATAGCCCTCTGGACTAATTAACCGTAGGGAGATAAGATGCCGGACGAACCCCTTTGCCCAGATAAGGACTATCTATTGAATGTGCTGAAAGATCTCATCGCGTTCAAGACGGTTGCACCTCCAGGAAGCCATTACAATGAGATTATCGATTACCTTATTTCGGTCTTCAAGTCCATGGGATTCCGGACAGAGAAGATCGTGATGCCCCAAGAGATCTTCGAGGCAAAATGCCAGGACTCACGTCTCACAGGCGACCGGGTCAACCTGCGGGCCAGCCTGGATTCAGGCGCAAAGGAGACACTGGTCATTTACACTCACGTTGACGTCGTCCCGGCTGGCGATGACTGGTCGACGGATCCCTTCCGTATGGTTCTGAAGGACGGCAGGGCATATGGTCGTGGGACGTCGGACTCCAAAGGGGCAGTGGCTGGTCTGATAGCCGCCCTTCGGGCTCTTTTAAAGGATAGTAAGTCCAAGTACAACCTGAGCATTCTGCTCACCACCGACGAGGAGGTGGGAGGCTACTCTGGCCTGTGTTTCTTTGCCGACCAGGGCCTGATCAAAGGTGACTACATGCTGTGCATGGACGGATTCTGTGATGACCTGGTGATAGGGTCCAACGGAATAGTGACCTGGGAGGTCACAGTCCACGGAAAGTCGGCCCACAGCGGTTCGAGCTTCCTTGGCATAAACGCACTTGAGAAGTCACTGCCTGTCATGGAGGCGCTCATGACCCTGAAGAAAGCTATCCAGTCCAGAAGGTCGACTCTGAGAGCGAGCTCTGCCCTGGAGGCCATCGGTATTGAGAACTTAATGCCCATTCTTAACATCACTATGATCAATGCCGGTATCAAGGAGAACATAGTCCCGGACAGGTGCGTGCTTCGGGGCGATCGCAGGGTCATACCGGAGGAGACAATGGACGCGGCCATGGCTGAGATAGAAAAGGCCCTGGGGCCTCTTGATGTCGACATGGATCTGAAGTTCTTCCCCGGTTATCCACCCATGAGAATGAATCCGGACCATCACTGGATCGGAGAAGTTCAACGGGCCATAGAGCAAATCACCGGATCTGCGCCCAAGCTCTCGGGAGCCCAGGGCAGCCTTGACCAGGCATATGCCACGGATAAGACAGGAATCCCCACATGCGTCTATGGAGTTGGGAGGCAGATGGAGAGCAACATCCACGCCGGGGACGAGAACGTCCGGATAGACGACCTGGTTAATTTTGCTAAGTTCCTATTAGCGCTAATGGGAAGCTGATGAAGGTTATATCCGTAGTTGGCACTAAGAAAACGGGAAAAACAACTCTGGTCACTGCCCTGGTGAAATCCCTCAAGCATCACGGTAAGGTGGGGACCATCAAGAACATGGTCGGGCATCCCGTCGATCATGGTGACACCAGACGTCATTTCGAGGCGGGTGCCGACACGGTGATCGGCCTGGGCGATAGCCAGCTCAAGGTGACACCTCGGAGTACTCTTGAATCTGCCCTAGCCGAGCTTCAGGAGGATGGGTTGGACTATGTCGTTGTCGAGGGTTTCAAGCACAGCGACCTGCCCAAGATCGTCCTTGGGGGAATCGAGGTTCCCGGTACTATTCGAGAGCTGGATATATCGGAGCTGGATGAAGCAATTATAGCTGAGCTGACTGAGCTTGTTTTGGGAATGGAAGAATACAGTCCGCTACCAGGCACACCTCGATTGAAGCCCTCGTGTTGATCGCCTCAACTTTGCCGTTCGAACAGAAAAGTTCAACAATGAGAATATCCAACTCCTTCCCAAGAGGAGATGATCTAAAATGGCAGACTGTGAGCTATGCACACTTGCTAAACCGACGCTTTACCCGATAAAGGCCCAGGTGCACACCCTGGCTAATCCAGAAGGCGCATACAAGGGAGTTTGTGAAAGCTGCCTCTTCTACCTGAACAAGGCCTGGGAGGAGCGCTTCGGCGAGAAGAAGGAGCCGGAAAAGAAGTAAAACCGCAGTTGGTCATCCTTTAACACATTATCCTTTCTGACACATCATTTTTTATAAGTTCTAATCCAAGATACATCGTCGAACCACGAAGGCGAACGGTGATGCGATAGAATGAAGATGCAGAAAGAAGAAAAGATCGTAGTTGTATTGCTCCTTATGGCTCTGGGATCGCTGGCTGTGGCAGAATGGACTTTTGGCAGCTCCGATCAGAGTACCGGCACTGGGATATCGGATTCTTCCATCTCTGTGGAGGGTCATGTCCTGAGTATGACAACTACTAAAACAGGTGGCAACCTCATCTTCCAACTGGACACTATAAACAATTCCATATTCGTGCCCAGCGGCTCTGGAGCGAAGGATATTCAGGGCCGGGTTCACTCCGGAGACAATGTCAGGATCAGGGGAATGCTCTCTGAATTCAACGGGAAGAAGGAGATCAAGGTGTCCCGGTCGGCAGATGTAGAGGTAATCAGGTCGTAGTTGTTTTGGGAAGGAGAGCGAAAATATTGAAAATTCTGGTCCTTGGTGGAGCTGGAAAAATAGGCTCGGCTGTGGCCTGGGATCTGGCCGGAGACAAAGAGATCGAGTCGATCGGCATTGCAGCCAGAAACGACAAGTCTCTAGAGAAAATGAAATCATGGATTGCCAGCGACAAATTGGCGGTGCACATCCTGGACATTGCCGACGCATCCGCGACTAGACGGCTTATGGAAAAATACGACGTTGCCGTCATCGCCCTGCCGGAGAGAAGGTCCAGCTACAGGACTATTGAGGCGGCCATCGATGCTGGCATTAACGCCGTTGATGTGCTTGAAGAATACCACCGACGTCCGGATCCGTACGAGACAGAAAATCTGGAAGTGCCGTCAGGAATGAGCCTGGACGAATACGGCGAATCCCTTCACAGAAGAACGATGTTACAATCCTTGACGGAATGGGTTTTGCTCCTGGCCTCAGCAACATTACCCTAGGCGAGGGCATAAGGAAGGTGAACGCGTTCTCCGCTGTTGCTCGGGTGGGCGGAATACTCTCCAAGGAGTCCGCTGTGAGACACCCGCTGAAGTACATGATCACTTGGTCCTTCAGCCACGTCCTTAGGGAGTACATGGTCAAGGTGAGGATAATTAAAGACGGAATGATCACAGAGGTGGATGCCACTTCTGGAAGGGAAAGCTTCAGGTTCAGGGCGTGCGGGATGGACGAGGTGCTGGAGTGCGCCATCACTCCGGGCATGCTGAGTTTTCTCTACACTATGCCCCAGCTAAAGAATTTTACAGAGAAGACAATACGCTGGCCCGGCTACTGGCAGTCCATAGACACCCTTAAGGAGTGCGGTATTCTCGACCTTGATCCCTTTGAATTCAAAGGCACAATTATCCGTCCAAGAGATTTCTTCCTGTCTCTGGTAGAGCCAAAACTCAGGCCACCGCCGGGCGACCGGGACGTTTGTGTAATGTGGAATACGGCCACAAGTCAGGACAAAAGGGTCGATTACTACATGTGGACGAAGTCTGATACAAAGATCGGATTGACGTCAATGGCCAGAGTTACAGGCTTCTCAGCAGCCATAGGAGCCAGGCTGGTTGGAAGATGCGAGATCCGAGAAAAAGGGATTGTGGCGCCGGAAGAGGCCATTTCTGGCGAGCTTTACCATAAATTCATGAATGATCTAGCGAAGAGGGAGATAAGAATTATAGAAGCATTAAATGGCAATAATAGGCTTTAAGTGCATGAATACGCAGGACTTCTAAGGCTAACCGTTCTCAGAGTAGAAGACCATGAATATGGTCTAAGTTTGTGGAGACGCAGAAAAGCACAATCACTTCGTTCTACGCGCCGGATGAATCCTGGAGTCTGGGGTGTTCTTGGCACTCTCACATGGAGTCTATGAAGGCGCCTGAGAAGAGGAGAGAAGGATCACAGTGCATAATTGATCATAGATAGGCTTGTCCACAGTTGGGNNCTATAACCGATATCTAAGGCTTTCGCTTCAGAGAGCGACTATTGCCTTACGGATAGATGACAGAAAATAGAAAAATCGAAGACTAGGGCGGGGCCAATGCCGATCCATGGTTTTCCTTGCGATGGGATTTTATGTTTACTGGAAGCCTGAATGCAAATAAGGACACAAAGGAACTACCGCACAAAGGAGATCTAGAGTCTCTCCCACTACTTCTCGATATTCATTGGCTTCTAGCATCTGGTCGAGTCTCCCTTGATCTAATCGATTGCGCCCTCTGGCCGTCGAATATGTAGCATCGATAAAATTTAAATTTGGCCTTAAATAATATTTAGAAATGTGGCTTCTCAGAACAGAATCCGATGTATGCTGCAGGATGAAGGGACCAATAGAGGGTTTCTATTAGATATGTGCCTAGCTTCGTCAACGGTTTAAACAAAAATATTAAAACAGTACCAAAAGGTTTTTAATCAGATCTTCCATTGCTGTGACATAATAAGGAGAGACCGCGCATATGAGGCGGATGTATTTCCATTTACCGAATTCTCTAAGAAGATGCTAGAGGATTGCCAAAAATGGCGAGATGAGAATTACGANNCCTAGATCACTTCAAAGATTCCGCCGTAGCCCTCAGCGTCTCCGTCGTGCTCTTGGCCACGGCTCCTTTGGCCTCTCCTCCTTCACCTGCGTAACCTCTCCTTCATCTTGGATTAGATCATGGCCTTGATCCATTCCTTGTAGCCATCATGGTATGCTCTGAGATCGAGGTCCGTCGTTATTTTGTCCACTATATTTCACCTCGGGACCTGCAACCGATTATAATCAGGCAACTCCAACCTGATAAGATCGCCTAAACCAAAACAAGAATAGTATTGACAGAAAACCTGGTTCTATCTTATTTGCAATTTGCCCAAAAATTGCTAGAGCCTTTCACGGCGAGTTTATGGCTCTGTGCAGCTTGAACCTCTTTTGGCTAACTAAATATTGCTTCAACATTTTCATATACTTAGAGACAACTCACCTTGGATTTGTTTGTAGTTATCGAGTAATGCTAAACCCTTAGTGGTCGTTTCATATACAACAGGATTGCGTTCTTTTTGGGCATTTATCATACCATTTTTTGTAAGGAGATCTAAGTAGGGGTTTACAGTTCTGAAATTAAGATTAGCCTGGTACACTATTTTCGTCTTATGTGCACCGGTAATGCATATATCCAGAATTTTCGAAATGATTAGGTCTCTGCTTCGTTTCATGAATCTTACCCCTCATCACATGCTATTTACTTGATATAACAACCTTGCTGTAATACAACAATATTGTTGGATCTGCGATGTAATAAGAGTCTACGAATTGAAATTAAGATCCATTGATACTGAATTTTTTAATTACAGATTGTATATACAGAACTAATTTTATGGTTACTGAAGTAAAAAGCCTTGGAAGGCAATTGGACACAATTGCAAACGCCAAGAAAAAGTTTAAAAATCAAAAAAAGAAATATCATCCGATGCACCACATTCGCGAACCTGCCCAACCTCCTCTTATATTGGATGTGATCAGGGTCTCCATTCTTTCCACGTAGCCATCATAGTACACTCTTAAGTTCAGGTCAATAATCATCTTATCCAAGATCTTCGTCATCTGGCCAACTCCTCCTCGCTAGCCCGTGCGGTTGTCCGGGCTCTCGCCAACCTCACCTCCCGCTTCACTCACACGCTCATGTCCTCTTAGGGGGTCTACGAGTCTCCGATAAGAGGCGTGGGCGGTACCCTTCAGGAAACGGGATACTGAGAGCATCATCTCACTTGGACTGCTTCTCATTTTCGAGCTGACAGGAATGAGAGATGCTTCCATTAACAATGGGCGAAGCCGTCTGGTCGAAGGGGTTGGTTCTCATAGCTAATGAGAAAAGGTGTGGATAATCACTCTTCAGATACAGCATATAGTCCAGCCATTCGCTGACCAGATAGCCGTAGACTCTCTTGATGTCCCTCTGTAAATGGGCGAGATCTGTAGCTGGCAGACCGATTAGGCAGGACCTATTTTCAAGTTCCTCTGATAGATGAGACACTTCCAGAAGCAGGTCTGTAAAGGATTCGTGCTCCAGCAAAATGGGGTTCTCTACGAGCCTAATGAGAAAGCCAGTTCCTTCTGAAGCAAAATAAATAGGTATTCGAGATCTAACTTCTCCATATCGATCCCGTAGCCATAACCTTTGAGGCCCTTGCTGACTCTGGAGAATTCTTGGTCAGACCAATCTTCATCAACGACAAGGCTAGACCTAATGCTTTCTAATTCTGGATCTAGATCAGATATGTAGGTGAGAAGCTTGGTTCCCACTTCCATAAAGAACGCTCCGATCACCATGTTTTGCTTCTTTAGACGTTTTTGCTTATCCATGTAGCCTACAAACCAGCCTAGAATTAATGTAACCAGGAGAACCTGAATTAGCAAAAAAGCCATGTTCTGCAATAGGAAATCCAAGATATGTTTGTAGTCACCGAATTTGATATAATCAAGCATGTATAGAAGCGCGGACAGGGCTATCAGGGATAAGGCGAAGATAAATCGCCACGCGCGATCTCTCATGATCTGATTTTCCAGCCTAATTGCGACGGGTCATTTTAGAGTGTAATCCACTATGGACGGACATAAGGTATTATTGCCCGATGCAATTTAACTCTATCCTCATGTACGCCGATATAAGGCCTGAATCATGTGTTGCAAATTGCCCCTATATTTCGTTTCTCCACAATCAGCGGGAGAGGCTAGAGGAGCTTAGGCGAGTGAGGACAAGCCCACTGGGTCTCCGGGAGGTACCTTTGAAGAGATAGACTGTGACGATGTCAGTTGGATGGCAATCTATCGCAGGGTTGGCAGGCTAAAATTGTTTTCCAGCAGGTGCAATGGAGGCTTCAGCAGTTTCAGGCTCACATTAAGCAGTACCTTCCACTGGCTCCCAATAATGCTGGTGGGGAAAAGAGAGGGCAATATTTTGGGCCACCTCTTTTGAAAAAGCCTGCGTCAAACCCTTGGCCGAGGAAGGTCTCTTAGGCGGCGTTCTCTTAGCATTCACTGNNCTGCTTCAAGAACGAAGGCCCAGCCCTGGAAAGCCAAGAATTTTTCTGATTTGCATGTTGCTGATACGGTCCGTTCCTAATTATCCCGGTACTATCACCGAGTTCCACTGAACTGTTTGCAAACTTGAAAAAGATTTATAGTAGAAAGATCTACAAGACCTTCTGCATTATGAATGCTTATCTCGAAACTCTCACATACTCGATGAGCAACATGCATTTTCCCTTAGTGCTAGTCACCGTTGCCACCACCATATATCCCAACCTTGGATCTTTTGCCATACGTTCTACCTTCAACCAAAATATCGAACGTTCTTTTTCTCAAGAATATTCTTTGAATTCCCTCTGGCAGATCATGATTATAGCAAGATATGAACCTTTTTCAGACAAAACCCTTATTCCCGAACCGATTATAGTGTGCGAATCCGTCTATATCCCGCCGCACNNTCCGCCAAAGACGCTCATTATTTGAAAACCAATTTTCAGCTCTTGGGCCATAAGCCACATGTTCTCCATAATACAGCCAAGGCTTATGAAGCCCAAAACATCGCCTTCAGAAGCAGGTGCCCTTTTTCTGGCGTCATAGGTAACGATCAGCAGCATTGGGCTGCCTTTAATAGTCGCGTCCAGGGAAGACGGCTCACTTTCACGCGCAACCTTTCCCCAATCACCCGGAGTCCTCCACGACTGAGGGAACATGGCGCCGAGGATCCCGACCTTCTTTTGGAGCAAATCCTCTTCCGAGAACGANNTGTTTCTTATCATCAACGACTATTATCTCAAAGTTCTGCATGTTGTGGGCAGTAGGTGCCCAGCGTGCAGCCTCAAGGATCTGCATCAGGTCATGTTTCAATGGCCCATGGCCTCGATCAAAAGGAACCCTTGACGAATGCCTGTCCTGGATGATCTTCAGAATTTCGCTCATGATTACCTGCCTCCCATTTTAAGAACCGCACGGAAATGAACCTTTCCTGACATCATTTTCTCATAAGCAAGTGCTGCCTGCTCCAACGGGAACACCTCGACCATAGGTCTGACTCCTGTGAGGACGCTGAAGCGTAACGCATCTTCTGGATCGCCTCCGACCCAGCCGCTGATGGACCTACTGCCACGCATAAGGTTAGCAGGAGAAAACTGCATCATCTCGTTGATGTAGGTGACTATGATCATCTGCCCGTCTCGGCTTAGGCCAGAGACGAGCTCGGAGATGGCCTTACCATTCGGTGCCGTGCAGAGGATGACCTTTGCTCCTCCGAGATTCATCAGCTCTTTTGCAGCGTCAGCCGTATTGGTATCGATGAAGTGGTGAGCGCCCAGCTTTCGAGCCAATGCCTCCTTTTCCTTACCTCTGGATAAGACTGCAGTCTCGAAACCGAGCTTGATGGCGAACTGTAAGCCCAGATGGCCGAGGCCTCCGAGACCGTGGATTGCCACAAGGTCGCCACCTTTTGCCACGCTGTTTTGAAGGGCTCCAAAGGTTGTCCTNNCTCCATGCGGGCAATCATGAACTCAGCATAGCCCCCGTCGGTTGTGATGCCCGTCGTCGATGAATCCACGCAGGCTCCGAACTCGCCACTTCGACAAGCAGGACATTCGAAGCAATGTCCTCCGTGCCATCCTACGCCAACTCTCTGTCCTTCCTTCCAATGCTTTGACTTAGACCCAAGTTGATCTATAATCCCAACAACTTCATGCCCGGGAGTTCTGGGATATTGCAGCCCAGGAAACCGGCCTTCTTTGACGATCGAATCTCCATGACACACCCCACAAGCTTCTACCTTGATGAGAACCTCGTTCTCTTTTGGTTTGGGAACTTCTTTATGAACCAACTCAAAGTCATTTCCTGGTGAACTTATTTGAATTGCCTTCATAGATCTCATAATACTCTCTTATTTGCTTTCTAAACTTAAATAAACATATACATCTGAAATTAATTTTCTATGTACCCGAATGGACGCCGTCCAAAGTTTGACTTCACAGCTACAAGAAGCCAAGCTTGGCCAAATCCATGAGAGGATCACAGAAACCTCTATGGGAGCTGCGTCACCAGATCAAGAGTTGGCCGCCGAGTAGATGGGCTTAGAGTTCCTGCACGACATCGTGGACTGCCCCTGGGTGTAGTAGAGTTCATTTAGGGTTCCAAGGATGCCGTCAAGAGGGAAGCCGCCGACATTTTAACGTAGTGGACTCATCGACTGGATCACCTTCCTGTCCGTGAGTGACGATAAAGATGCATACAACCGCTGCTTTGGCATGCTGAACAAGTATAAGATAAAAGATCCGAGGAGACATGCCAGGAAGGCGGCACGCCAAAGTATGTCAATAGGACGCTGCAGGAGTCTTCGAATTATTGGTCGGAGCAGGAAGCCTATAAGAGCTGGCTTCCCGAAGTTTTAACAAGATGAACTATTTGCACTGAAGCCTCCGGATGTGCTAGAACCCTCTCCAAAAGATATCTTCCTCGGCATTTCTCCTGAAGATCTTGATCGTTCTAATAGAACGGAGATTAAATAGTATTGAGATCGATTCAATATGATGCTTGCGATTGAGGTTAAACAGCTTGTGAAAATTTACGCTGGCAAAGTTAAGGCGTTAAATGGTGTTGATTTTACGGTTAAAGCTGGTGATATTTTTGCTCTATTAGGTCCTAATGGTTCTGGTAAGACTACATTGATGCGNNATTCGATGTTGTCAAGAATGATTCGGAGGTCAGGAAGAATATTAGCTATGTGCCACAGGAAACGAGCGTCTGGACCGATATCAGTGGCTTTGAGAATCTTCTCATATATGCTAAAATCTATGGCATCCCTTCGAAAAATAGGAAGGATATCATTTGGGACGCGCTGGATAGTATGGGTCTGGATGCAATTGCGAACAACCTCGTTAAAACGTATTCGGGCGGTATGATCAGGAGACTCGAAATCGCGTGTGCTATGATCATTAAGCCTAAGCTCATGTTCTTAGATGAACCTACTATCGGCCTCGACCCTTCAGCCAGAAAGATTGTTTGGGAAAAACTTACATCCTTCAGAAAGGAGTACGGTACAACTATATTTTTTAATACGCATTATATGGATGAAGCTGACCATTACTCCGATGAGATAGCCATAATGGATAAAGGCAAGATGGTCAAGTTTGGTACGGCCAGTGAACTTAAGCATTCTATCCGAAGAGAAGTCATTCAATTCAATTTAAGGAATCATGGTGTTGATGAAATTGTTTTGAAGATAATTAGAAATATGGATTTTGTCAGCGAGGTTGCTATTCATAATTCGGAACTGAACGTCGTTGTTGAGGATGCGGAGACCGCATTACCAGATATTATGGAGATTCTGAGAACCAAGGGCATAACCGTAGATAAGATATCCACAGCTAGACCAACTTTAGATGATGCCTTCTTAAAGTACGCCGGGACTATGAACTTGCCAAATAGCATCCGCAGTGAGACCACGCGCAGGAAGGATTCACTTTGATCTGGGATTCTCTAAGGGAAATGTTTGCCATGATAGAGCTTGAGCTTAGGAGGCTCAAGCATGATAGAACCGAAATGTACACACGGGCCGTTCAACCAATTTTATGGTTAGCTGTTTATGGAACTGTCATGGGTAACGTTAGAGCTATACCTACTGATGGGATACCTTACCTGGACTATATAACTCCAGGAGTATTGCTACAATCTACCATATTTGTATCGGTCTTTTATGGTTTAACTATCGTATGGGAGAGAGAAACGGGCATTTTAAAGAAGCTTCTCGTCGCCCCTGCTTCGAGATATGCTACTGTTATTGGCAGATCGATAGCGTCAGGTGTGAGAGCAGTTGTTCAAGCTTTTATAATTATACCGGTTGCTATGCTCCTTGGAGTCAGATTTGTGCTTAATCCTCTATACTTCTTTACAGCATTTTTGATACTATTCTTTGTTTCAGGGGGTTTTGCAGCTATCTCCATTTTTGTGGCATCTGTCATGAAAACAAGGGAGCGATTCATGGGTATAGGTCAGGCACTAATCATGCCGCTCTTCTTTGTCAGTAATGCCTTATACCCAATTAAGTTGATGCCCCAGATTCTGCAATATTTTGCTGTCTTCAATCCCCTAACTTATGCAATAGACGCTGTGAGGGGCTTGGTGATCACTGGAGACTTGACCAACCTTGCGCTCGATATTGCGGCCATAGCTATTTTCGATATAATAATGTTTACAGTGGCTTCAATAAGCTTCAGGAAAATAATAGAATAAGCTTGAGCCATATGATAAGCAACTCTGGCTGGTGGGAAGACCTCTTCCCCGCGAGATTACCAACCATACGTCCAGGGTTTAAGAGAAGTGGCGTTTGCTTTTTGCACTCCACCGGATAACCTTTAATATTGTTTGCGTGTAACTATCCCAAGGTGGAGGTTAGTAGAATGAGATTGGCAAGCACGCTGTTATCAGTTATATTACTTTCATGTTTGTCCATTCAGGCTCATGGCGATGCTGGTGACATCGCAGAGCCGAGCATGCCCGTGCCGGACATGAGCGTGCCAGAACCTCACATTTCTGCACCTACTATGGACGTGCCAGTGCCAAGCCCCAAGCCGCTAGACAAGCCAAACAGCAACCCTAACCAGGCCCTCAACCAAACTGGCAACACAAGTTCTAACCAGGCTCAGACGACTCAAATACAACAAGATGTCCAACCAATGAACGTAAGCGGCAAATGGTCGATACAATTCAATGATGGCTCAGATGGGTCACTTGACTTGAACCTATGGCCATCCGGCGGGACGAGAATTATGGGTTATGGCACCCTGACAGAGGAAGGTGCAAGGAGTTCTGTGACTGCCAGCGGGTCGGTAACCGCGCAGGAGCTAACATTGATCGCTAAGTCGTCCACACCCGAATACGCCAACCAGAAATATGATGAGTACGATCTCGATCTGCTTATGGTAAACAATACTCTGTCGGGAACTTATGTCCTTATGTCAGGCGGGCAGTCCTTAGGCAAGGGAAATGCCACAGCAGTAAAGCAGTAGGTTGTGCGCTTGGATCTGATTTACGGTTCATAACCTCTTGATCAGTATATCGGCTGTGTGACTTTTGCCCTATAACATATCTAGGTCAGACCTATTTAAGGACGTGGAAACGACCTTCTCCACAGGGGTTAAAGCGAAGTAATGATGATATTATATATCCTATGGCTGAATTTTCGCCGATCCGCAGGTCTCTGTATTTCATCTACGATTTAGAAATAATCAAGTGCAGGCCCAATCGCGTCGTACGTTTCGGCATCCCACCCATGTATGAGACCATTGGCATCAGGTTGTGGTATTTGTGCTGTGTGATTCCAGCTCGCATCGAGCGTGTGGACAGGTTCCGAAACTCTGCTAATGAATAATGGCGCCTGTGTAAAGTTTTGTGGAGATAATTGATTTCCAAAGCTTGTAGGGTCTCCTAGCCAGTTAGTACTGGGTGTGATAGGGTTAGTTGCATTCTGCTGAGAAACTATGTTACTGCCTACCGTCCCTTGGACTTTAGGCGCATTTCCCCAATTCCCAGAACTGCTGTTATTGTCCTGGGAATAGGGACTCGGATTCTCAGCAAGATAGTTGCTAATCCACGCTCGGCCAAAGTCGCCGCCTATTGCAACCGGCTTGGCAGAAGCTATGAGGCAGAACGCTATAAGCACAAGAATTACCAGCAAGGCGAGCTTCATTCTTTGGACACCGATCTAAATTAATATTTGACGCTTAGTAGATATAAAGACTTGGTACAGCCTGGCCACCTATATCCCTCGTCCGGCTTGCTTAGTTCATATACTCAATTTTCAGCGTTGTAAAAATCGGACAATAAAATTAATGGCAGTTCTTAACAGACAATAATCCAAGGACGCTCAACCGCAATCAATATACTATATCCGGAACAATATAGGATTATAGTACTTGTTTGATGAGTGTTAGATGTGAGGGTAAATAGATCATCTTTATTGCTAATCTTTGTCCTGACTTGGATGATTATGGCATCCGACTGGATTAGTAGCATTGGATCATGTAATAGTTTCGGATCAAGCTACCCAACTCGTCCAGAAGGTGATGAGTCCTTTTGGAGAGCAGAGGCTTACTATTTCATGGACTACGACAACTGTAACTACGTTAACTCAGTCTGTGGAGCCAGTCATAACGCACCTATATTAACCAAACAATAAGTAATGGCACTGCCGAATACTGGCTGAATAACGCCAATAGGCTATACTTCACCGGTTCATATGAATCTGCTGTATCCTCTTACGCCAACGCGGTAAAACTAGATCCATCCCTCACCGAGGGCTGGCTCAACATGGGCAACGCACTCTACATCCTGGGAAGGTACCGGGAGTCGTTGGATGCCTACAATGCCACACTAAAACAGGACCCTCTAAACGCAAATGCAATGTTGGACAAAGGAAAGGCTCTATTAGCTCTAAACAAAAATGGTGAATCTAATATTTCCACTGGGATGCCCTAGTGAAGAATTATAGAACACCCCATCTGCAAGATAGAATCACATCAGCTTCAGAGAAAAAGGATTGGAGAGCAGTATTGGTCTATAGTACAGGCATTGCTACCTTTCCCACGGGTTCTATCTGAAACATAGGGCTTATCGAAGGGTGGTTCTTATATCACTATGCAAGTCCGGACAATACGAATGTTGTGACCCTTTCGAGATCATGTAGTTTATCTGGTTTCTCAATTCCGGACTTCTCATATCTATATATACGTTAAATGTCGAATATTATCGATGCTCGCATTCATCGCTAAATCGGAAGGCGATCAGGTAGTATTAATGACGATGACTCTATGGGCCATGATCATAGGATATATTGAGATGTTCCAAGCAACGTTACATTCGATCGGTATTGATTTGGTTGTATGGCCCGGTTTACTAATTGCTGCATGGTGGTTATTAATTTGGAAAACGTAGGCCGTTTTTAAACTGTTTTCGCTACCAATAATCGTGGTGGCAACCTATTTTGTATTATTTATATCATACCATATTATACTTAATCTATCGTAAGAAGGTATCGAGGCACGAGACAGCAACGCTGTGCCAGATCATATGAAGTTTATTCGATAACTTCTTTTAGACCTTTACGTTCTAGTGGCTCGATAATCTGCCAACCCTACACTCTTGGGCAATGTCACCCGGGATTTCGTAACTAGGTGACCGAACACCACCAAGTTATACCTATATATGGAATTCTGTTCATCCATATTGCCTAGTGATGATTTTCAGATATTAGGGGTCTATACGCCATAATTACTGGATAGTAAGTCCTGGATGGGTGTCATTATTCCGGATTTATTTAGCGCATATCCAATCGGAATGCTACCCCAATTCCAAAGACCGGTATTTGAGGTGTTATTGGCGTATGCCGATCCTGCTATTTGTTTTAAAATGGCTAGGCCGCTGCTTCCACTTAGCTATACTGGCGCTGTGGCTCCGCTATTTAAAGCCAATGCCAAAAGGATTAAGCCGCACATCACGAAACTTCTCATATTTGTTCCCCGTGAGATTTCTAATCCTTTCAGTTTGAATACATAAATCGAAATTGAACGAATATAAAGATTTGTATGGCAAATAAGGGATCTTCGTGTATAGCGAGATAGTGCCCAGCTCATTACCTCGAATGTATTTGGCCAAAGATGCCGACCGAGTATCACTTCGACAAGGGATGAGAGTTTCGGTGAACTCGTTTCAAGGGCATATCCAAAGTCACAGAATGCGTCACCACGTTGAGACCCCTTGAGCGGTCTAATGGCTCGGTTAGTTTTTTGTGACAAGATTCTGTAATATCTCGGTGAACAGCCCAAACTAGCCAGACATCGGATCGTTAAAATGCCACTTTTCGTGATTAAACCTATTTTATGATTTTCATTACATGTTCTAATAACGGCAAAAAGACGTACGATTGTCAGTAGAAGTTCAGTAAAACCACTCAAATTTCAAAATTCTAATGGCCTGAAAGCCACTTAGCTAATCCCTATATGAGATTCACCTCAAAATAAGGCTTTAATAAATACGAAGTCTGTGAGCTAGTATGTCCAAAATAGCAATTGGTGCTGCTCGGAAAATAATCCTTGCCGGTAGAGAACAAGATGCAAGAGAATATTTAATTGCCTGTTTATAGATGAATAAGATACCTTAAAGGAGTAACCATGACAACTATTGAGGATTATGCGTCTATTGTTGGTCAAGATGCGGTAAATGAACTGTATTCATTGGCTGAAAGATCTCAGGATAAATGCGTGCAAAATATAAATTCGACCTCCGTAGGCGGAGGTGTCGCTGAGTTGCTTTCAAGGTTAATACCCCTCTTCAAACAGCTAGGAGTAGATGTGAATTGGGATGTGATAAAGGGTGACGAAAGATTTTTCGGAATCACTAAGAAATTTCACAACGCTTTGCAGGGGTTTGACGCAAATATAACCGATGAAGATTTGGCTTATTTTTTAGAAATAAATCAAATGAACGCAGAAATGATCGATTTTTATGGAGATATCACATTCATCCATGATCCTCAACCTATTGCTCTAATCGAAAAGAAAGGTAATAATGGGTCAAAATGGGTTTGGAGATGTCATATAGATTTAACTGAGCCTCAGATGCGCCCATTGAATTTTCTAAAACAATATATTGGACAATATGACTGTGCAATCCTTTCTAACAAAAAGTATCTTCAGAGAACACTAGGCACTACACAAAGGATTATCTCGCCATCAATTGATCCATTGAGCGAAAAGAATAAAGAGCTGTCTGACGGCACAATTGCTTCGGTTCTCAATCGTTTCGAAATCGATTATGATCGGCCGATAGTTACTCAAATCTCTCGGTTTGATAAATTGAAGAATCCTTGTGGCGTAATAGATGCTTATAAGGAAGTCAAAAGAGACATTGATTGTCAACTTGTCCTTGCTGGTGGCGGAGCTACAGACGACCCTGAAGGCCCTGGTATTTTAGAGAAGGTCAATAGAGAAGCGGAGAGTGATACGGATATTCATGTAATAGATCTCCCGCCAACAAGCGATCTGGAGGTCAATGCACTTCAAAGAGCATCCACAGTCGTCCTTCAAAATTCGATTAAGGAAGGATTTGGATTGACCGTCACCGAAGCTTTATGGAAAGCCAAACCGGTTATAGCATCGGCCGTTGGAGGGATCCCGTTACAGATAAACCACAATCAATCTGGGATTCTCACAAATTCTTTTGAGGACACAGTCTATTATTTGAAAAAGCTCCTCTTAGAACCGGATTATGCAAGGAGACTTGGGATAAACGGAAGAGCGAATGTGAAGAATAATTTCCTTATCACACGGCATATAAGGGAGTGCCTAATGCTCTTTATATCACTATACGATGAATCATATGAATCATCTATAAAAAGAGTTGCTCCCAAAGGTTTGGAGGAACTACCTAAGATGACATGNNTTAACTTCTATGCAGATACAGTTGGACTGCACATTAATCTCTTCGCCATAGATGATCGGTGAGCAACTCGATAGTGGCAAATGTGGTATCAAATCGACCTCCTAGTTATAACCAACTTCAGGGCTATCCACAGCCGAGTTATCCCCAACAATCAAGTAATCAAACGCCAGGCTATCAGCCACCAGGATATCAGCACCAAATCTATCTGTAAAGCAAATATATCCACAAAACGAAGCTGCCGGACCAGCCATAAGCCTCCAGGAAGTCATTTATCCTGGGAGGCTAATTTTGAACTCTATCAGCTCATACAAGCGATTGGGATAGGACATTTTCGCATCCCAATCTGTGTCCTTTTTCGGATAAAGGGCTCCCTAAAACAAACTGTTATCCTATGTCTTGCATGTTTGTCGAGGCTAATTTAGTCTACGTTCCAGCTCGGTACTTGCGCTTATTTCGTAGAATCTCATGCTTCCCGTCGGACCGATGCCCGGATACCGATATTGCTCTCGTAATCGCTTGTCTGTCCAGTATCTGCTTAACTCGTATCCCTTTTGAAGGCCTTACCTGTGTTGTAGTTAAGCATCACGACTCAAGGCATCGGCAATCTCTGCATGCACAGTCGGCATCCTCAGCGGCAACTCCTTTCTAACCACCTCATCCGTATCTCGTACAAAGTGAGAGCTTTCGAACCCTTTTATGGCCGTATCCAAATGGTGCTTACTGCCTGCGTAACCCATCCTAACTTATGCAAAGGCTGCTGTAGGGGTTAGTACTCTTTTAAGATCTTGTACAAAGCCGAGAAGTCGAGCTTTTCTTCATTTCTGGAGAAGGTCATGCCATAGAGCTCCTTCGCTATTGATCCTGTGAATAAAGGCCTTTTGAGGTCGAATGCAAGGTCCTCCAGATAATGAAGATCCTTGTATATCAGTGCCGATTGGAATTGAGGGGAGAAATCTTCCTTGGCCAGTTTATCTTTCTTGGCATTGAGAACTCCTGAGTTCCCAGCTCCGGCTGCCAATATATCAATGACCTTTGACTTCTCTATCCCTACAGCCTCGCCGAAAGCCAAGGCCTCAGCGATAGCGGCCATAAATGTTCCCAGGAGGAGATTGTTAACCAGCTTCATCTTGGTCGCGAGGGATGGTTTCTCCAAATAGAAAATGTTCGTCCCGATCTTTTGGAGGTAGGGCAAAGCCTTTTCGTAAGCCTCCTTTTCACCGCTTACCAGCACTGTAAGTGCTCCTTGAGAAGCAGGGCCGACACTGCCCAGCACGGGTGATTCCAGATACTGGCTACCATGAGAACTCATCAGACCGTGGAAATAGGTACCATCATTGAAGTGATTTGTCGTGGTGTCTATCACCAGCTTTCCCTGGATATCGCTGCTAAGTAGGCCGTTGTCTCCTTCAATGACAGATCTCACCGCAACGCTATCAAAGAGATTTATTATGATCACATTCACTTTTGATGCCAGGGCAGCAGGGCTTTCAGCTATTTCGACACCCAGATCCTTGGCCTTTTCAGGAGTCCTGTTCCATACGATCAAATCGACTCCCTGGGAAAGAAGCCGCTTCGCCATGGCCATGCCCATATGCCCAAGCCCGATAAAACCTGCTTTCATGAACTATAATGATGATTGCGGTAGATTTAATAATTGCGGGTCTGACATGATCCGAGTGCGATTTTACTTCCGGGTACGATTCTAACTATATTTTTCTTTTTGCATCCAATATGAACCCATATCGACAAACGGCTGATTGAGCCGCAAACCTGCTTACATTTTCTTGCTCGGCTGTATCACATCTTCTTGACTCCTTCATCGTACCGCGCATGAGACAAGGTTTTAGAGTAGGTCTGTGGCATTGAAAAAATCAAAATG
This sequence comes from Methanothrix sp., assembly GCA_003162615.1. Lineage (GTDB taxonomy): Archaea > Halobacteriota > Methanosarcinia > Methanotrichales > Methanotrichaceae > Fen-7. The sequence continues at coordinate 24,517 of PMNG01000093.1, forward strand.
TCATATGAGTATAACCTGAAACACACACTCAACCGTTCAATGGTTCGTTCGGTCTTACATTTATATATCGTTCAAATGTAGTTGTAGTTATTGATCAGATATTAGGAAAAAAATGATATGACAGGTAATTTTAATCATCGGAGATCTAGTCTTCTGTTAGTAGGCCTCAGCATTGCGGTCTTTCTTACNNCAGAATTTGTATAATAGCGAGTACAAACCCTATCCCTACAACTATCCTCAATCTGCACTGGACCTTGCGGACATTGCAAGAGCAAACCAAATGCTGTACAACTATGATTCCAGTGACTGGGAATACTGGGCCAACTTGTGGCTAAATGCACCCTACTAGGATCGCTTATGAAAAATAGCATGTTTGTTTGAGGTCCAGGGGCAATTCCAGGAACAATATGTGACGTTTCCTAGCGGACATTCTGCCGCTGCACCAATAGAGGCGCATCATGTATTTAGAGTTGCCTAGAACGATCGACAATATTTTATAGAATGCAGAAGGAATGAGATTAGGAGAAAATATATGAAGAAAGGTTGGTGTTTAGCGGCATTAATTCTGCTAATAGGCAGCAGTATGGTGCTGATCGCGTCTTCCCAAGATCAGGTTGCATGGATAGTCTACGTTCATGAAGGAAACCTAAACGGGACGATGCTCTCTAATGTCCAGGTCACTGGACAAGACGCAGCGAGAAACAGCTTTCAAGGGATTACAGACTCAAATGGAGTTGTGGTCATTAGCGGACAACCAGGAACTTGGCAGTTTTCATTCACCAAAGATGGTTATGACCCCCTTAGCTTGAATTATAATGTCACTGAGACTGGGGAGGGTGCGGTTTATCTCCAAAGAACTGCTCAATCTTAAGAATGCGGCTGGTTCTGGCATATAGACCTCCTGCCTTGGGCTGTGGAACCTTATGCTTCTGCCCACGCTTCATGCGCCAAGATATGAATACCTGGCCGGGTCCTTACGGGATCAAAAGATCTGTGCCGGCAGAAAGGTGGCCGAGAAGATCGAGGTGCAGGCCGCAGCCCTGTTGGTATTTAGTTTGGCAGTCATTGAATACTGTTTGCCCAGTGCCGATTGGTCACATATAGACACGCGATACAGAGGCTACACAGTTCCTTCGGGCTCCCCGGAAAGTAGAAAGAATATTCAAAAATGCGATTGGGTGGGCTTTTTTCGTAGCCCGCCTCGGCTTCTTCTATTATGTATTTTTACAACTCGAAGATTTGAGTTAAATATCAATTATTTTGTTGTTTTGAAAACGAGCAATAGAAACGAGAAGAGTTAATCTCCTTAAAACACGACTATTTTCCTCTCGATGCACCATCCAGTTATATTCTCTATCCATTTCGTAGGTCTGCAGTAATCCTTTCAACTCCGCTCCTAAAACACGAGATATTCCAAGCTGAAATGATATTCTAATATAGTTCAGCTAGCCAAGGAACAGGTGATATTCTATACAAAATTTTTTAAGTTAGTAAGGCTACTAATATTATCTTGCGGAGATGCGAGAATTCTAATTCAAAAATCAGGTATACTTAGATCCACCTAAAACGTTCACAGCATGCTTCGAACCTGGCAACTTTGGTAATTCTCCGTGGCAAAAAAGGAGTTGATAGAATTGAAAGAATATATCGTTTTGGCACTGATACTGCTGAGCATATCGGTAGCATCTGCCCAGGATTGGCCTATGGTAAACTACGATAATGCCATGTCCAGGCACAGCCCGCAGACGCTAATAAGCAAGAACAATGTAAACCAGCTACAGGTCAAGTGGATTCTCAACACTAACAGCTCGATTGAGAACTCGCCTTTGATAGTTGGAAAAACCGGTTATTGTCAAAACAATAATTACATGCAGGTTATCGCATTTGACATGGATACTGGCTTGACCAAATGGAAGTACAGCCCCAATTTCACATCATTGTCTGTCGGGAGGGGAGGATTCTCTCACGGAATGTTGTGTGAAAATGGCATCATATATGCGCCCACTGGTACAGCCGGGACCGTTGTAGCCTTAAACGCAACTAATGGTACGGTGATCTGGGAATCGCCACCTGTACAACCAATCGGTGGAGCCTTCCAGATGGTTGCTCCCCCGCTCATATGGAAGAATCTGGTCATCGCCGGATCGGCTGGAGGAGATGAGCCACCATTTGGTATCCCAGCAAGGGGATCTGTTACAGGTCTTGATAAAAAAACCGGAAAGATTGTCTGGCAGACTAAGACGGCAGTAGGAGCATGGGTAGAAGGCAATAATACTAGCATGAACGGCGGAGCGACCGCGTGGTCTGGCGGGTCAATCGATACTGAGAAAGGAATAGCCTATCTGCCGTGTGGCAATGCGGCGCCAGATATGACTGCAGTAACCAGGCCAGGTCCCAACCTGTACATAAACAACATAATTGCACTAAACCTGACCGATGGAAAGATTCTGTGGAATACTCCGCTCGTGGCACAAGGTACAGTTTTCAATGTTAGCCTTCCCGACCTCCATGACTGGGACCCTTCCTTTGGAACTACTCTCGCTACAATGGACTTGGGCAAAGAGCCTCAAAAAATAGTCATAGGTCATGATAAGAGAGGGGATATCATTGCCATGAATGCAACCACTGGAAAGCCCATATGGTTGAAGACATTGGGCGTGGTTTATCGAGATTCGGCCGCACCTGCAACAAACGGAAGCGGAGTAGTCTGGCCAGGAACTCAGAACGGCGTGGAAGCCTACACTGCGGCTGACAACAGCACAGCATACGCAGGAGTAAGCAATACAGGAGTTATTTTCTACCTCGGACCCGGAGTAGAAGGACACGTAGTGCCAGCCTTTGATGCTATGCCCAACGGAGTAGGCAATGGTTCCATTGTGGCGCTTGACCTCAAGACAGGCAAGATCAAATGGGAATACAAGACTGACTTCCCGACATGGTGCTCGCCTTTAGTGACAAATGGACTGGTCTTCTCAGGTCATATAACAGCTACAGGAAAACCGTATATGTACAATGCATTTGCGGCTGCCACAGATACTCCACAGATCTCCTCAGGGATTATCATGGCCCTCGATGCAGATAGTGGCAAGGAGTTATGGGAGTTCAACGTTGGAGCACCTGTGGGAATAGGCGGGCCTTCGATTGGAGACGGTATGCTGCTTGTGCCCACTGGTAGCCCTGCTGAGATTGGTGCCAATCCAGGAGGCTATATCGTCGCTTTCGGGCTTCCTAAAAAGTAGAAATAATGCCAAGATGTGCCTTGAGCGGTTGTAGCCTGCTCACGCATCTTTCTTTTTCGCGATTCATGCAGCTAAGGCTCAAGCTTCAATCGATTGATTGGATTATCGTCTATGAATGCTTAAGAAAAATAACGGGATATTGTCAATCCCTCGAAATCCAGTGACTTCGACCCTGAAGCTAGGTCACTATGAACTTGCCATACATGTTGACTGGATGGACATCGCATCTGAAGAAATAGGTCCCTGGATTAACCGGAGCCATAAAGTTGTACGCTATCATCTTTGGCCCGTTGAAGATGTCCCCCAGAAAGATGGCCTTTGTCGCTGCCGATGTTTCGTATACTGCCAGATTATGAGCGACACCGCGGTCCATATTATTGAAGAGTACTGTGACGTTTGAACCGGCAGGCACGGTAATGATGCTAGTGTTGAAGGCGATGTTCTGAGCGGTCAAGCCTATGGTCACACTTTTTGCATCCATTTTTGAGTTGCTCGTTACAGTGACGTTGACCTGGTCGAATACCAGCGGGATCAATGGAGTGTGGTCGTTGTTTGCAAGCTGAACCGAGAAGTTATGTTTGCCAGGCTTAACATTTGGCCAAGTCCAGGATTCGTTTACTGTGGGAACGAAAGTGCCTGCTGCCGTCACCGCAGGCTTTCCAATAGTTCTTGGAACAGGAACATCGAAGTAATAATGAATGTGTCCCTCGCCGAGAACATTTTTCTGGCCGTATTTGGGCACCAAATTGAAGTTCGTCACGTTGGCCGTTATGGTGACGTTTCCTGCGGACAGAGTTGTATTCTCTTTCGGTCCCATGATCATGATCTGCGGGTTTCTGCCTATTCCACTATCCGCTGCATACGTCGGTAAAATAAGAATAACCAGAAAGACCATCGACAACATTATTTTACCTAAATTGAAGATAGGACTAACGCTTGCCACACTAGATCCACTCCTATAATAATTTGGTTATATGTATCGCTCTAATCCTTTAATTATTTTACTATCATAAGCCCTAAAATTTTTACGCATTCATTAGATAATGGTTTTCTGCAAAACTATTTGGTGCCAATTCGAGGGATACATCATTTCGGAGCTGAAGGCCCCGGCCAAGAGGCATGATCTTCAAGCCTGTGCCTGGAGTCTATGAGAGGTCCAACAGATCGACTTCAACCTCCCTTTATTCCTCGATCATAGTAAAGTACAATCTCTCCCCCTAAACCCTGGAGGACCTGGAAAAGGAGGCTTATCTCAAACGTTCTTCCTCACTGCCGAACCTGCACATCGAGACCAAGAGGCTGAAGAAGACCACCAAGGATTACGCAGGCACAGACTCGGTCCTGAAGTGGATGCTTGTTATGTGTTTTGGCTACACCGGCTACAGAACACTAAGTTCGGCTCACGAAATTGCGGATGCAGCTCGCCTAGCTGAATAATCGTCTTTCTCCTGACTTAACTGACCGACAATGAAGTGATGCTCAGTGGATTTACCTGTACCGATCGATGCTGTTGTTCAACAATCTATCTACATTGGGTAAGGCGAGAATTGGTCTGCAACAGCCCACCATTTGCCATTCTCTTTTAAAAAGACATACATATCGCGCCCTCCCATTTTGATTGTCTGACCGCCCATATCAAAGCTCATATCGAAATAATATGTCACAATTGCCGTGTAACCAAGTAATGTGATTAGCGGGTCTATTTCCTTCCAGGAGTTGATCTTAGCCGCTTTGGCAAACCCCATCCAGCTCGCGACACACGCATCGCAGCCCACAAGTCTTTCTCGTTTCGTCGGCGTTATCGCTACCATATCCTTGTGGAAATGGTTGACAAGGCCGGACCCGTCACCCTTCGTCCAGCAATCATTAAGTTCTCGCAAAGTATTCCATACTTCCCTCTTTATCGTTTCTTCCTGCGGTGTCATTTCCTGCGATATTGACATATTGCTATCTTGTCAAGCAATTCTATCTAACCCTTCCGGTAAGTACCTGAATATTATATCTGTCCAGAAGCCCACAATCAGGAGTCTGAAGAAGGATAGCCACAAAGCTCAGGAGATCTACAGGAGATAACAGGCGAGCTGGGCAGTGTCATGTCAAGGAGCAGGCCATCCACCGAAGGGCTAGCAGGCTGAACTAATCCGACAGACGTGCCGAGGCGTCGGCTAGTCCTAATTACGAATCAGTTCATATTTCTAGCTTCGACTTACGGCTGATTGGGATCAATGAATTGAAGACCTCTGTCAGTAATAATTCATGAATTCCACGGAACTCCCTGGAACTCCTTCAATGTGTTTCGTCTTACTATTTTGCCGACCAATACGGCAATCATATTTTTGACTGGATTTATTTTCGCATCTGTATAATACTGTCTACCCTTCTCAAACCATCCGTTTTCCTTGAAATAGGTATAGTCGCACTCTGAAAGGTTGTATTCGTGAGCTGTAGCAAATGCTGCCTGTTGAGCCCTAAAGGCGATGAGCGAGATTAGTCTTGGCGAAGGAGGTTGTTTCGCCTGCAAGGCTTCAAAAAACTTCCTTGCAGCGAGATTTATATCTTTATCGATTCTGTTTTTCGATTTTAGAGCGACATTACTTTCTGGAGTGTAAAATCCTGCTGTATGGACCAGATTGAAGCCTGCATATCTAATAACGGAGAGACGATCAATGGTTTCTTTCAGGCCTAAAGCTCCAGTTGTGCACACGATCATGACCTTCTGCCTGAAGAACCGTGGCCGATGGAGGGTATAGGCAAACCTATCCAAGAGGTTCTTCATCAGGGCAGTGACATTCAAACTGTACACGGGCGAGACGAAGATAACCCCATCTGCATCTATCATCTGTTTTTCAATGTCCTTCCGATCATCTTTCAAAGGACAGCGGTCATCTCCAATCGAAAGGCACAACCAGCATCCTCGGCAAAGTTCAAGATGAGAATCTCTGAGAAAGAAGTAGTTGAACTCGATGTCACCAAGCGTTCTCATCCTCTTCTCAATCCGTTTGACTATCTTGTAGCTATTGCCCATCTTCCGAGGGCTCCCTATTATCACGAGCACTTGCGACATTGTTCTCCACGATATCAACTATCCTGCTTTGACTTACTCTTATGCAATAAAAGCAGAAATAATAACATCTATATAAAGATCGAGATTCTATGGCTGAAAAATAAGGCTGGACTAGAACCTGAAGCCCAGCAGGTTCCAGTTGTTCAACCACCAGATGAAGGCCAGAAGCGCAAGGACAACCAGAGTGTAATGGACTCGACCGTCAATGCTCCAGTAGCTGTCCTTCCAGGCTAGAACCACTAATGCGGTTGACGATAGAACTAGGACTGCTGCAACTATTGCAATCGCTAGATGGGCACTGAGCGATGATGGGATGCCGTAAATAATTGACATTGGGGCGACCGCTGATAAAGCTACCAATCCTGCCATGAAGAGCAGATCTAGCATACAAGCCGCTCCTGCAACCCATCTGTGAACTCGGCCTGGCTTTTCAGACTTCGTGTGGCAGCGATTGAATAAGAAGCCAATTGGCCAGAAAAGCGTTGATAGAAAGAGAAGAACGCAGGCTCCAAGCAAGGGATAGTTGAAATTGGTGCTATCGTACCAAGCCACCTTCTCATAGGCGGTCGTGGGATTGTTCACATAGAATAGGTGGTTGATATTGCCCTGTCCATCTTGGCCAAAGACCAGACCATCGAAGAATAACATCGGGGATGACATGTTCTCAGCTGGACGGAATTCCAGTGGAGTTACCTCCACCCACTGCCCCTGGCCCACTCCGGGTTGTGAAGTCAATAGGGTACTGTTTGGTCCGGGATTCACCTGTACCTCCTGGAATAGAGAGCTTACCTTCTCAAAATTGGTATAAGCACTCCTGGTTGGCCGGTAGCTGCCTGCAAACCTGCTTGAATTATTCTCAAATCCAGGGATGGATTTGGGCAAGGGCTGAGACGGAACCGGGTAGTAATGGTCCATAAAGATCTGCAACAGCTCGCCGCCTGCTGGTTCACTGGCCTGTTCGTTGAAGGAAACGAAGATCCCGAGGTTTTGCTCTGGAAGCAGCTCCATCAGGGTATGAAACAGGATCGTATCGCCGCCGTGTCCAATCATGCTCTGATTATTCAATCGCATCTCCCAGAAGCCATACGTCCAGCCGCTAACCTTTGGGTCGTTGGTGAAAAGCTGGCTATGCATCTGTTGTGCTGTTGCCTCATTAAGTATGCTACTGTTACCATATCGCCCGTTCTGCAGATGAGCTATCATGAACTTCGCCATGTCCTCTGATGTAGTGCTCATAGAGCCTGCAGGCCAGACCTGTACGTTCTCGAAGGGCTGCGCTGTGAAAGCATTGTTCGAGTAGAGGTAGCCATTGGACATATTCGAGGCAAGTCTCGGCGACAAAGGCTGTTGAAAGGAGCTGTTATTCATACTCAAGGGGAGGAGAATCTTCTCCTCAACGTACTTATCAAAGGGCATTCCAGATACCTACTCGACAATGTATGCAGCCAGAGCGGAGCCGTAGTTCGAGTAGGCAGTAACCTCTCCTGGTGGGCGCACCCGAGCAGGCATTTTGTCCTTAAGATATTCTCCCATTGGGACGATATCTGTTTCATTGCGAACAAACAATCGTCCACCTGTGGCCAGATCTTCGAAACCTGAGGTATGGGTCATAAGGTCCTTGAGGGTGATTGGTCCGGGATAGTTAGCAGGAATCTGAAAATCCTTTAGATATACGTTGACATCGGCGTCCAGGTCCAGCTTATTCTGTTCAGCGAGCTGCATCACTGCCGTCCAGATGAAGAGCTTGCTAACGGATCCTATGCGGAAGAGAGTCTGATTTGCAACTACGGCTTTACGTTTACTGATATCCGCATACCCGTAGCCCTTAGCGAAGATGATTTGGCCGTTTTTGACTACGGCCACCGTAGCACCTGGAATGTGATGTGCCTTCAGCTCAGCGTTAACCGTCCCGTCCATAAACGCTTCCAATTCCTTGGGATCGGTTGGTCCACCGGTCGAGATGTTACTTGCATTTAGAGGCAATCCAGAAGCTGCATTAATGCACACCAAGAACGCAATAAAAACTAAGACAGACCCAAATCGAAAAGCTTTGCGCATATTCATAAGGTGGACCCCAGGAGATGGTTTACTCACAAAACTATTACGGTTCGATCTATTTATATGTTCCAATCACAATGAGATGTGAGAAAATGAAAACCTTAATCGTTTACGGCACACGCTATGGTGCCACTGCTTTAACCTCACAAGAAATCGCGAAAATCCTTCTCGAAGAAAACTTCGAGGTCAAAGTAGTTGATGCCAAGAAAGAAAAAATCGAAGATATTTCGGAATTCGAGCTTGTTATCGTTGGCGGCGGTCTCAAGATGGGCAGATGGACCGGTGAGAGTGATGATTTTCTGAAGAACTTCCAGAAAGACCTAGCCCAAAAGAAGGTTGCGATTTTCGTTTCTTCAGCCGTAAAATCGCTCTTGGAGCGCCAAGGCAAAACGGAAGACTTGCAGAAGATCAAGAAGTCGCATCTGGAAGATGAGGCATTGAAGTACCATCTGAACCCAATTGCTCTGGGCCTTTTCGGCGGCGTTATGGATAAGAATAAAATGGGTTTCATCTTCCGACGAACCTTGGGTGTCCTCATAAAGCAATTCGAAGCAGCAGGGTTCAAGGAGACAAGTCCCGGATTGATCGACACACGAGATTTGGCAGAAATCCGCAAATGGACAGAAGAACTCGCACAGAAAGCACTTCAATAGCCGCTTATGTAATAAATAGCGGTAATAACTCAAATGAGCTTGGCGAAAGGATCGATGAACCTGTCGTAAACTGAGAATATGTGCCAGAAAATATGACCACCTCCAGTAGGTTATTCTTCATCGATAATATCCGTTGGCTCATGATTATTTTTGTAGTCATGACTCACGCGGCAGTGACGTATTCTAACTTAGGGATGTGGTACTATATTGAGCCTGCAAAGCACGATATTGTTTCTCTTGCATTTTTCGGAATTTACCAGTCTTTCACGCAAGCGTACTCCATGGGTCTCCTATTCCTGATCGCTGGCTATTTCGTGCCGGGTTCATTTGATCGTAAGGGTTTTAGCAAGTTCTTAAGTGATCGTGCAATGAGGTTGGGCATTCCGACTCTGATCTATATGCTCTTCATCAATACGACGATCAATTATTATCTTCTGGCATTCGAATGGAGTACGACACGCTCAGCAGTTTGGCAGTTTTTCCTAGATTATATTCAAAGCCTGGATTTTCTGAGCGGTTCCGGGCCAATGTGGTTTGCCTTGTCCCTTCTAATCTTTTCAGCGGCGTATGCCGTTTTCAGACTATTGCTACGAGACCCAGAAAGCCCACGGCCGGAGGAAGAGCTTCCAGGGCATCTGGCTGTGGCCGGGCTCGCTCTCTTCATTGCAGCCTTTGCCTTCTCCATTCGATTGGTTCAACCGATCGGCTCGAGCATAATGAACATGCAGCTCGGTTACTTCTCGCAGTACATTGTCCTCTTTACCGTAGGGATCATCGCTTCCAGGAAGAACTGGCTTGTACGAATCCCTTATTCCTTCGGCATGATCTGGTTTAAAGCAGCCTGATCGGCGGATCGATCTTCTGGCTGGCCATTCAGATCCTCGGAGGAGGGCTTTCCGGTGACTTTGCCAAGTATGAGGGCGGCGTCTACTGGCAGAGCGCAGCCTATGCTTTGTGGGAATCGTTCTTTTGTGTTGGCATCTGCCTTGGACTCATAGTCATCTCCAGACAGAGCTTCAATGTTCAGGGCACATTCAAGAAATTCATGTCGGATAATTACTTCTCAGTCTATGTTTTTCATCCGCCCATTCTAATCCTGGTTACACTCGCTCTGCGGGAATTTGCATGGCATCCAATTGTTAAATTCACAATTGCATGTGCAATAGCCGTCCCACTGTGTTTATAGTCAGTCACCTAGTGCTGAGACGGATTCCTTTGCTGGAAAAATTTCTGTAAACGAATATATCTTGTCGATTCAATTCTTTTTATAAACAATTCTAAGGCTAAAAGATGCGGGCTCGATGAGATTCTTAAATGCAATGCTATGAACCCTGCGAATTGATAATTCCACGATGAATAGCAAGCTATATTAAAATCGTGTCACAATTAAAAACGTGAGATCCTAATGGCTAAGAAGCTCTATCGTTCGAGGAAGAACCGAGTAATCGCTGGAATCTGTGGCGGTCTAGCTGAGTATTTCGATATTGACCTGATCATCGTCAGGCTGATTACTTTGATCTTGGTGCTATCCTTCGGTGCGGGACTTATCGCGTACATCATCGCCTGGATTGTCGTGCCGGAAGAGCCGGACAATCTATATCCTACCTCCACCGAAATAAGAGTAGAATGATGATCCTGGCAGGCTGTAGTTGCTGGTCTTATCTGATTGGGTGGGGGAGGTTCTACCCAATTGAGATCGCAAAGAAGAAGGAGTCTAGGTTCGATTACTATGCTTAGTTCTTCAAGACGGTAAAGATAACGGCGCCTTCTACCAGCATACCTGGCGAGCTTCAGGTGAGCTCCTGGATCAACAAAGGCAAAGGCCAAAAAGGACTTCGAGTACTCCTTGAAAGTTCCCCAGCTTGTCACCCCCATAAGCTCTCGTGGAGGATAAGGCGGAAGGATCTTCTGGCCCACCTCCTTTGAGAGTTTGAGAGAACCTGTGTATGCACCTGGTCGAGACGGGCCTCTTGGGCGGCGTTCTTCCAGCTCTCTGCCTGCTTCGAGAACGAAGACGCAGCTCAACCAGCTTAAAGGACGTGCAAGATGCCATTTCTCGCCAGGAGCTCAATTAGGCGATGGAGTATAGGCACAATGGCTGGCTTGACGAGAGCTGGAGGAGACAGACGCTGCCACCTTAGAAACCCTGAGAGAAATGATAAGAGAGGGTTGAAAGGAGCCTTCGAGGGGTTTTGGGAGTAGTTAAGGAGGCTCCAATTAATTAGTAGTATTTTAAACTATTTAAGTNNTAATTGTAGTAATAGTGATATGCCGCAAAGTAGTTCGCGCTTGAGTCATCCTGAACCATCGGCTACAGAGGTTTCGCCTCGTACCTTATACGCCTAAACCTCTTCCAGTCGTCCCCGGCATCATTTGGCCTGATTCTTCAGCGCCATCACTCGTGGTAACTCCTTAGCCGCTCGACCTCCTCT
>PMNG01000115.1 GCA_003162615.1 Methanothrix sp.
CAATCCTTGTTTTCGTGGAACTTCCCAACAGAGAGGGTCGAATACGACACCAGGGGCAACTAAAATTGGAAGCCAATCCCCCGGCAGAAGCAATTTCGGTGGGCTCCGTATTTCGTCTAATCCTATATAACTATGACATACCCAACCGTTGCTTTATAGCCTGGATATCCTCTTGTACCTGCCTGAACTGGATCGTGAATCCTGGTTGGATGTCTTCCCTTAGCCCCTTGATCTCTTCGAGGGTCTGAGGAATTGTATCGGTATTTCCTTTTACTGCCTTCAGGTCACTCTTCATCTCTTTTATGTCGCCTTTCATTTCTTTCAGGTCGTTCTTCATCTCTGGTAACAGCCTCGTGTTGTCCCTAATCTCCATGAGGATCGGCACGGCCTTGTTCATCTGAGATGCGGTGTTCAGAGAAGCAAACTGCCACAGGGGCATAACATCGCCGATGTATTCCTCGGATTCTATGTCCTCCACCTCGGCGAGCGGTGGAATCTCTGTCCGGATTGAGTCCGCGAACTTTTTGACTCTCTTTTCATCACCCTCAACCTGGGTTATGACAGCCTCATCATCATTATAAACTTCGAAACCCCGGAGGGCCAGGGGCGCATGGCCAGTTCTGCAAGATAGGGCCTATATCCAACATCATGGACTTTCGGGCCGGTTATCGTGAACCTGAGTTTCATCTCTCTAAAAGATAGTTGTCAACTATTTTATACTTTCCGAGGATCAATGTCAGGCAATCTTAAACCAACTCCGTATCGATGATGGGCAAGGTCAAGGACAACTCCATCCTTGACCTTGATCTAATCAGCTCCAGGGGCTAACTCCTTGATGTGGTAGAGTTTCAAGCCCTTGTTTACGGTGGAACCAGCATCTGATTCCGCGTGGGGCGAACAAGAAGGAGTACCTACTGGTGTTTCAATCCTTGTTTTCATGGATCTAGATTTCGAAGACTTTGGAGCTGTCCATCTGTTGGCCGAATACGATAAATCTTCTCAGAAGTATTTATTGCCTCAGCCGACGTTCTACATATCATGGAACTAGATGACTGTATAAAAGGAAGGAGAAGCGTTCGAAGGTTTGAGGATAAACCTGTTCCTAAAGAAGTTGTCGATGAATTGCTGGAAGCCGGAGTTTCGGCACCTTCAGGCATGAATGCCAAACCTTGGAGATTTGTTGTTATTGAGAACAGAGATGTCATCCAAAGATTATCTAAAATGACAAAAGAAGTCTTATTGAAGGGACAATGGCCGGATAATCTCAAAGAATCCTTCAAATCAGAAAGAGATGTGATATTTTACGGTGCTCCGTTATTGATTTTGATGTGCGTTCCTAAGAAGGATGAGTGGAGAACGATCAATCTATTGGACTGCGGTCTGGCCGCCGAAAATATTTTCCTCAAAGCGTACCAGGAAGGCCTCGGTAGTTGCTTTATAGGGTTTGCTAATTTCTTGAACCAGAATCCTAAGCAGCTGGCGGAAGTGGGTGTGCCCGAAGACCATGAGCTTATCGCTCCAATGATTTTCGGTTATCCTGCAGAGAAACCAGCCCCCAAATCACATGAAATTAAGATTTTAAACTGGATAAAATAGTCGAAATTAGGGGCCTCCATAAGACCTTTAGTTAATTTTTTGAATCTAATGTGATATGATATCAGTCCCGATTTCTGCTTTCACAATAGCCTGCCTTGATCCACAGTTATAGTGTCACTGGCAGCAAGCCTTATCTATCAATTAACCGGTATCGACTTAGAGAAATAAATACGGTAAGGTTGAGGTCACCAGTGTCGATTAATGCTTCAGATTTGCTAGAAAAAGTCAGAGCACAAAAGCCTGTAATTCACCACCTGACAAACTGGGTAACCATTTACGACTGCGCCAACATCGTTAAAGTGTTCGGGGCATCTCCTGTCATGGCACATGCTAAGGAAGAGGTCGCCGACATGGCGAGCATAGCTTCAGCCCTGGTCCTTAACATCGGCACGCTTACACCCGATTTTGTCGACGCTATGAAGCTGGCGGCCATTGCTGCAAACAGGAAGGATATCCCTGTAATTCTCGACGTCTGCGGTGCAGGCGCAACGAAACTCCGCGACGATGCGTGTTTCGAAATTTTGGATAGTGTGAAAGTGAACATCATCAAAGGTAATGCCTCTGAGATAGCGAGAATTGCAGGTGAAAATGTCCAAACAAAAGGAGTCGATGCTGCTGCAGTCGAAAAGGACCTCCGGGAAGTTGCTGCTTCGCTAGCGAAGAGAAGGAGCTGCACCGTGGTCATTACCGGCAAAGAGGACATCGTGGCGGATGAAAGCAGGGTGGTGCGGGTGAAAAACGGTCATACGATGATGGCAGATATCGTCGGGACAGGATGCATGGCGTCATCTGTGATAGGGACGTTTGCCGCCGTCGAGAAGGATTTAGTCAGCGCTTCGGTCGCCGGCCTTGTCTGCTTCGAGATCGCAGCCGAGATAGCTGCGCGGGATGCCAAAGGTCCAGGCACCTTTAAGGAGAGTTTGTACGATTCGGTGTACAGCCTGGACTCAGAAACAATAAACCGAATGCAGAGGATCGAAGATTGAAGGGCTACTATTTCATAACCGACTCCAGCCTCTCCCGCTCGGGTAACATCAGTGATGTGAAGCAGGCCGAGGCCTGCAGTGTGTGTGCCGTGCAGTACAGGAACAAGAAGGCCGAAACCAGAGAAATGTACGAAGAAGCAGTCAAGCTCAGGGAAATATGCCGCAATACGCCATTCTTGATAAACGATCGGATCGACATCGCTCTGGCCGTAGACGCCGATGGTGTCCACCTTGGGCAATCTGATATGCCGTACAGTGCAGCCAGGAAGTTGCTGGGCCCAGAGAAGATAATCGGCATAACCGTCCACAATCTCGCGGAAGCGCTGGATGCTCAACGTTCGGGTGCTGACTATCTGGGAGTTTCGCCGATTTTCCAGACCGCTACGAAACACGATGCTGGAAAACCGGCGGGCATTGCCCTGATCGAAGAGATTCGAGCCAGGGTTGACATTCCATTGATTGCTATAGGTGGCATAAATCTTGCTAATGCGCCCGAGGTCGTCAGTGCTGGAGCAGATGGGTTGTGCGCAATATCGGCAGTTGTGGCTAAAAAAGACGTGGGCAGAGAGATCGAAAGGTTCCAGGAATTGTTCAGGGCTCTTTGAACGGCTGGACATGGACTACCGGTCATGAGATCGAATCGATCAGATCGGGCAGCATTTTCCGGGCTCTGTCGAGTTTTCCTTGACTATTCCATATAGATACTTGGACAAATACATCCCTATCATCGAAAATGTAAGCCGGGCCCTTTTTCTTTAGGTCCCAAGCTCATTGCCTTCAACGTCCCTGAGGGTGAATTTTGTTGCCTTTGTAGCCAGAAATATCTTCCTCCAGTTATCCAGTAATCGCAATCCTTTCTGGGCACTAATATTTTGATAACTCGGTCTTCTGCTCAATTGCTGCCCTAGAATTGGATTAGTTTTCTGGCTTTCGTAGAAATTATCCAGTTAAAATGTTAAGGATTGCGACTGAGAAAGAGCGACTTAGTCTTCTGTTCCGATAAATGACAGAAAAAATATCAGTATGCTTAATCACTTATCTTAACCAAACTCTTTCTCCATAGTGTCCAGAAAAAGAGCCATCAGCCTGTTAGTCTCCTGGAACCTATCAACATGAGATAAAATCTCTTCTTGGCTCTGTATGTACTTCCCATCCACCAGCTCGTTGCTGCAGTTCTCGATCAGATGGTCGACGCTGTCCATGGATGACTCTAGATGGAACTGAAGGCCGATAGCTTTTCCAAGCGCGAAGGCCTGGTTGGCGCAACTTTCGCTCTCTGCTGCCCGAAGGGCCTGAGGCGGTATCTCGAAGGTGTCCCCATGCCAGTGGAAAGCCATGAACGTATTGGGCAGGACGCTGAAGATCCGAGACTTTTGGCCTTCCGGAGTTAGCTTAACAGGATGCCAGCCAATCTCCTTATACAAGTTCCTTCGGACCTTGCCGCCCAGGACGTCGGCTATAAGCTGACCACCCAGACAGATACCTAGGACAATCTTGTTGCTGGCAATAGCATCCCGAATGAACCTCTTCTCCCTTGCCAGCCAGGGGTACTTACTTTCTTCGTATATGTTCATGGGCCCGCCCATGATCACTAGCCAGTCGAACTCGTCAATTCCAGGAAGCTCCTGACCATCAAAGAGAAGGGGTCTGGATAATTCGTGGCCGCGATCTTCGGCCCAGTTCTCGATTCTGGCCAGATTCTCAAAGGGCACGTGCTGGAGATAATGCAACCTCATATCTTATCTTTCCAAAATCAAGAAATTGTCTGGCTAAATTATATAAAAATATTTTAAGCAGCCTGCTCCTTCGTCCTGCTCTGGAACTCCTGCTGCACATCGCAGCCGAGTCGGCCGATGGCGTCAGAGCGGCACTGCCTGCAGTGTTTCATCTGCTTGATGATCTTGCCCAGCTCCTCCTGGATCTTCCTCTTCTCCTCCGGCGATGGAGGCGTGATGTTAGCGAACTTGTACTGAGGAATCAAGGGCATGACGTTGTGGATGAAGACTCCCATGTCCTTGATCTTACGGGCGACGTCGAAGACATGTTTGTCGGTTATGCCTGGGATCAGGACAGTGTTCACCTTGACGATCTTCTTGAGCTTCAGGGCTTCTTCTATGCCCTTGAGCTGGTGGTCCAATAAAAGTGTAGCTGCCTCGAGGCCTTCGTATTTTTTCCCGTTGTAGGTGACGTAGTCGTAGATCTCCTTACCGATCTCAGGGTCCACCGCGTTCATAGTCACGGTTATGTTGCAGACGCCCAAGCGATCCAGCTCCTGGATCTTGTCGGGAAGAAGCAAGCCGTTGGTGCTTATGCATAGAATTAAGTGAGGGTACTTTTCTCCGACCAGACGTAAGGTTTCGAAGGTCTCCTCATTAGCCAGCGGCTCTCCGGGTCCTGCCACAGCAACCACTTTGATATAATGGTAATTTGCCAGGACCTCATCAACCCTTGCCAGGGCCTCCTGGGGCTTGAGGACCTGGCTTGTTACTCCCGGCCTGGACTCGTTGACGCAATCGAAGCTGCGCACGCAGTACTTACACTGAATGTTGCACTTGGGAGCAACAGCCAGGTGCATTCTGCCGAAGGCGTGGCATGCCTTCTCGGAAAAGCAGGGATGCTGCTGAATCCTTCTCAGTTGATCGGCATCAAAGGGAACTTCCCTTCCGCCAACGTTTGCAACAGGAAACGTCTCTTCGCTCATATTTCAAAACTCCACAGCTTGATTGGTATATTGCTCAAGATGCCTAAAAGATTTGCGTCTCAGACCGGAGTAATAAAATGAAGGAGATAAAATAAAAACAATACGGGCCAAAAATGGTATGTGAAGCATGGAACTGCAGTCCAAGTAGGTTTAGTCCTTCGCCCAAAATTACTTATCAAATGTTGGTGCACCTTACATCGATGCCTGAAAAGAGAGATACAATCGTGATCTGGCCGATCTATTTCGATTCCACAAAAACCCGGAGCGAAGGAAGGATGGTCTCGGTCGAAGATTCGGTGCCAAGCCCTAATGTTGACGATGTAATAGCAGCCACCTTGAAGGCTGGTATCAAGCCAGAGATAGAGCGGGAGAAGAAGCACCCAAGCACATGGCAAGCGAGTTCGGGAAGGATACTGGTGCCTAAGAGCGAACATAAGACAGTTATATTGAAGAAAATCGCCAAATCTCTAAAAGCAAAGGGCAGGAGCTAAAGTTCAAGATTAGAGTTCTAGATAATTCTGTACTTCAAAAAGATCATCTCGACGGCTATATTACTTCCTGCTGGGTGTCCAGGTTGAATCTCGACCAACAGTTCGAAACGCCATTGTGGCTTCCCATTGATAGATGAACAAGTTCAAAGTTAAATCCGCCGGTCAAACTCATATAGGCTCAGCTTCAACTTAGTCGGTTATGATTGACCTACACACTCACACCATCTTCAGTGACGGCGAGCTAATACCGAGCGAACTGGTGCGAAGAGCGGAGGTGAAGGGCTATACGGCCATAGGCCTGACCGATCACGTTGACTTCACAAACATTGAGCATGTTATCTCCTGCCTCTCCAAAGCCAAATATTTGGAGGATGTACTGGACATGAAAATATTTGCCGGGGTGGAGCTGACTCATGTTCCCCCGGAGAAGATCGAGTCGCTTACGACCCTTGCTAGAAGGCTTGGAGCCGATATTGTTGTCGTTCACGGCGAAACTCCCGTGGAACCCGTCCGTCCCGGAACCAATTTGGCAGCGATTAAGGCGGGCGTGGACATCCTTGCCCATCCGGGATTTCTAACCGCCGAGGAAGCTGAACTAGCCAGGGACAATAATGTCTGCCTAGAGATCACTTCCCGACTAGGGCACAACATCACCAACGGCCATGTGGTCCGGCTGGCGAAAGAGGCTGGGGCGAGGATGATAGTAGATACCGATACTCACAGCCCGGAGGACCTCATAGACACAGAACGCGCTATCCAGATCGCTATTGGCGCTGGCCTTACCCCGGAAGAGGCCAGGAGGATTGTGACCGAACATCCGATAGTTAGAGATAGTTAGATAGACTAGGCAAGTTAATTACATCAATATTCAGCGAAATTATCGGGACGCAGGAGTTGAATGAATAGACATCGTAGCAGTTGATATATCAGGTAGGCACGAATTCAAGGGCCGCTATCACATGGTTTGTGCGGCTGTCTCCGCTAGAATCTCCCCAGAGTACATAGAGGAGATCTACCAGGTGAGGCTGAAACCCTGCGTTGCTGAAACCCTCGACTTAAACATAGTTGTGAATCTTGTAAGTGCGACTTCCCAATGCATCCATGGAACTGTCATCGCTGAGAAAGGAGACATGTACAACCTAGATGTCTGGAAGGTCAACAGCATTCTGGGAAGGGATTTCAAGTATCCTGAGTCTTTGGGGGAGAGAAACGCCATTGAGCTGGCTCATCACATCTCTTTTGCGGGAAGAAACCTGATCATACACCAGGAAGACGACAAAGTTGGAGTGGACACCAATAATGAATGATAAAATAGACGAAGCTAAAACGGCTGTTTTGCTCACGAGAGAGAATCCTAATCAGGCACCAGATCCGTACAGGGTGGAGGAACTGTTGGGCCTGGCTGAGGCCGCAGGCTACAGGGTTCTGGCAGAGATCGTCCAACGGCGGGGAAGAGATCACAGGTTCCAGCTTGGACGAGGCAGGATTCAGGAGGCAATGACCTACAGCCCGAGCAAACTGATATTCTACAACGCTCTCAGCCCCAGCCAGGTTTACAACATTCGCAGCGAGTTCTCCACTTTACCTATTGACAGGTTCAACCTCATCCTGGAGATCTTCGCCTCCCGGGCATCCACCCGCGAAGCCAAGCTGCAGATAGAGCTGGCCAAGCTCACCTACGATGCTCCATACGTGAGGAACGTCCTTTCTCAGAGGAAGAAGAGCGAGCAGCCCGGCTTCGGAGGGTCGGGAGCCTACGACGAATCGATGTACAACGACATCAAGTCGAGGATTGCCAAGATCAAGGATGCCCTAAAGGAAGTGGAATCGATAGGCGAGGACCGCCGGCAAAGACGGCGCGAGCTGGGATTCGACTTAGTAGCTCTAGCCGGATACACCAATGCAGGCAAAAGCACTCTCTTGAATGCACTCACCAGCGCAGGAGTGGAGGTCAGAGACCAGCCCTTCACCACCCTTTCCCCGACTACTAGAGCGCTTGATATACGTAGCCGCAGGATCTTGCTCACCGACACAGTGGGCTTCATCGACGATCTCCCCCACTTCCTTATAAAGGCCTTCAGGTCCACTCTTTCGGAGATTTCCGAGGCAGATCTTGTCTTGCTGGTAGCGGACGTGAGCGATTCACCGGAGACCTTGAGGCGGAAGCTGGTCGCATCCCATAAGGCCTTGTGGGATTGCGGTTCTAGAGCACCGATTATCACCGTCCTCAACAAGGCTGACCGGCTAACCGTAAGCGAATCGCTGGAACGGCTCGCGATGGTCAGCGATCTTGCACCAAATCCGGTTCTTCTTTCAGCCTCAACAAGACTCGGATTTGTCGATCTAATGCAGTTGATCTATCAAAAGCTTCAGCCTCTAAAGGAAGTCCAGATCAAGCTGCCATACACTCCGGAAGGGATGAGCGAGCTATCCCGGCTTTATGATAGCGCGGAGATGCTCGATGTCAGCTACCAGGAGCAGATGGTGATAAGGTTGCGTGGCAAAGAAGAAGTCGTTACAAAGGCCTTGAGCTCAAGTGCTCGCGAGCTTTGAGCTTTATCGGGCTTCAGTGCCCAAAAAGATATACTTGCTTCGCCCAGTTAGACCAATAGATCAATCATGCCAGTGCCGATCCGGGAGCATTATCAGCTCCGTGAGACTATCGCAACCATCTTCGCCTACGAGCAGAGTCACATCGAGGCGGCCAAGGAATCGATCAGAGAGCAGCGAAACCTTTTGGAGAAATTCATCCAGGCCGACCCCTTTTTCATGCTGACCCTGGAACCCTACGACCTCAAGGCGAATGATGCCCCTGATATAGTTCAGCGGATGATCAAAACCAGTGCAGTCTTCGGCATCGGCCCCATGAGCGCCGTTGCTGGAGTGATAGCCAAGATTGCTGTCGAGGCCATGATTGAAGCTGGTGCGCCCTACGCCATCGTGGACAACGGCGGGGATATCTCCATCCTCAATGACCAGACAGTTCTCGTAGGAATCTACGCTGGAACTTCGCCCATAAAGGACCTGGCTTTAGAGGTTCCGCCCAGAGCTAAGCCGCTGGGGGTATGCACCAGCTCGGGGACCGTCGGGCCTTCGATCAGCTTCGGATGCGCCGATGCAGCCCTGATAGTTTCCAAAGATCCTGCTCTGGCGGATGCCGCAGCAACGGCCCTGGGCAACGCCGTTCAGCCCAATGTGCCGCTGGCGCAATGCTTCAAAGCAATCGACAAGCCGGGAATAGATGGAGCACTCGTGATCCGGGGCGAGGAGATGGCGATCTGGGGTGAGCTGCCTCCGATACGAAGGGCAAGGGTGGGGGCGGAGAGGATAACGAAGGGTTAGCCGAACTGGTGAACTAGAATTAGGGTTATAACTGAATAAAATGTATTATATTTTATTCGATCAATCAGACGTTAAATGGGCGAAAACCTGCCGAAATGGCTGGAGTGGTATCGATGGAGAGAATAAGTGGGTGTGATTACTCAACAGAAGTGTAAGGAAGATTTAAGCCGTGCACTTCTGAAGCTGGCGGCGTTTTTCTATTGCCGCCTTACCAATTTCAGCAGCCGAGAGCGTCTGCTCATCTTTGTGTGATGAGCACAATACGAAAATCAACAAAATTGGCATATCAATTAGAAGCGCAAGGAGACTAGCCGGGGTATATGTAGTGCGAAATGGCAGCACCCATTCTTCTAGCACGAGATAGGATAAGGCAATCACAGTTACTTGCTCATAAGACAACCCCATAACTAAGCTTGCCCAGGTGATTAGACCAGACAGTAAGAGCAAGACCAAAACATGAATGCTTCTTACCCACGTTTTGAGTGCAAACAGCACTAAGCCACTCCTTGATAACATGATCAAATCACCTCTGGTTGGTAACTAATTAAACCTTGTGTTGATGATTTATCTATCTTTCTGTTCTTTCTGTTTATCCATATCGGTCTTCAGGGCGTGAACTTCAATCGCCAATTCATGCACACTCCTTGTCGCTATTAGAAGAAGCGATTTCACGGTAGATAGAATATAAACTGCAATATAATATTAATTGGATAACTGCATTATTTGGTTGACTACTTGTGCATTTCCTTCATTTAGATAGTTTGCTTCCATTGCAAGTCCATGCACGACCAACATGGCAACGCCAACATAGAAAGCATCACGTATCAAAACGATTAGAATATCTTTTTCTATTGAGCGCTCGATCCTCTCCAATATCGGCGATCTATCCGACTTATTCGATCGCTTGCGCTTAGACACAAAGTGGTAACTGTGTTTTGTTATATTTATACTCGACGTAATTGTTTTTTAATTGTAAAAATATCTATTATCAACGCACGCTTACGTAACACTCCTTTGCAAAGTCAATAGCTAAATAGAACCCCTGTTCGAACGTGGTGTCGAGAGAGCCACGTCCTGCAACAGAATCGTTTATCGAAACCTTGAACTACATCCACATCTTTCAACCCAAGGTCAGGTGACCACTATTGCAATTGCTCCTAATCCACTCTGATTACATCGAGTTCGAGGCCAAGAGGCCCACCAAGTTCGCCGAAGAGATCGAAGAGGCTGCCAAGAAAGGCAGGCTTGAAGAAGCCCTCTGCGCCTTCGTGGCCGTCGAGAAGTTCGACGAGGATGACCCCGAGGCCGTGATAGCCGAAGGTGCAAAGCAGATNNCTGTCTGAGCTGTCCAGATCCATCAAGCTCGGTGAAGGCGAGGTGGTCTCTCAGGCCCTCAAGTCCGAGGCCAAGGCCGTCTCCTACTGGAAGGTCATGGACACCGACGGGACCCTTGTAGACGCGGACAAGTTCGACTTCACAGGGCACGAGAACCTGGGCAAGTTCGTCCACTACGAGATTGCGAAGAGCCGGGTCGTGGACAAGGTCCCGCCCCATGTGGAGCTGATGAGGCGCTTAGAGCTTGTGGACTACGAGCCGGGCTCCGATCCGGGAAACATGCGGTTCTACCCAAAGGGCAGGCTGATCAAATCCTTGCTGGAGAACTACGTCCTGGAAAGGGCATCGGACATGGGCGCTATGGAGGTAGAGACGCCCATCATGTACGACATGGACCATCCGACCCTCAAAAAGTACCTAGATAGGTTCCCGGCCAGGCAGTACCAGATCGAGGCGGACAAGAAGAGGCTGTTCCTGCGTTTCGCCGCCTGCTTCGGCCAGTTCCTCATGGGCCACGACATGACCATCTCCTACAAGTCAATGCCCCTGAAGATGTTCGAGATCACCAGGTACAGCTTCCGGCGCGAGCAGCGCGGCGAGCTCGTGGGCATTCGCAGACTGCGGGCCTTCACCATGCCGGACATGCACACACTGACGAGGGATATGGGCTCTGCGGTAGAGGAGTTCAGGAAGCAGTACGAGGCCAGCATATCCGTCCTCGAAGAGGTTGGCATCGACCTGAGCGATTACGAGGTTGCCATCAGGTTCACCAAGGACTTCTACGCTGAGAACAAGCCGTTCATTGAAAGTCTGGTGGACATCGTCAAGAAGCCCGTCCTTATTGAGATGTGGGACGAGAGGTTCTTCTACTTCGTGTTGAAGTTCGAGTTCAACTTCGTGGATAATCTGGACAAGGCCAGTGCCCTTTCCACGGTCCAGATCGATGTGGAGAACTCCGAGCGCTACGACATAAACTACGTTGACGAGAACGGCGAGAAGAAGAAGCCAATCTTGCTCCACTGTTCGCCTTCGGGAGCCATAGAGCGAGTGATGTACGCCCTGTTGGAGAAGGCAGCCCGTGAGGCTGAGTCCGGAAAGTTGCCTGTGCTCAAGACCTGGCTGTCGCCTACCCAGATCAGAGTGATACCAGTCGCTGAACGCCATCAGACCAGAGCTTTAGAGGTCGTAAAAAGCTTGGGATTCCGCACGGACGTCGACGATAGGGACGAGACTGTGAGCAAGAAGATCAGAGATGCGGGCAGAGAGTGGATACCTTATGTGGTAGTCATCGGCGATGACGAGCTGGCATCAGGCAGCCTTACTGTTACAGTTCGCGCAGATTCCACACCAAAGTCACCTGCGAAGGCCAAGATGAGCATCGACGATCTCAGGAAACGGGTTGTGGCTGAAACTACGGGGAAGCCCTGGAGAAGATTGCCTCTGGCAGTCAAACTATCGGAGAGACCGAAGTTCATTTGAGGCACCATCGAGTGCCTTAGGCCTCCTTCAGTCCCAATCTTTCCTTTTCGGACATATTTTCGGACAATTAGTTCTATCTCCTTTTCATCCATTTTAGCTTCATCAACAAGGACGGTCTGTCAAGAAAAAATTAGCGTAACTATTATTAATTATGAATTGTATGTTGTATTTGGAGGTGATATGATGTCCCCATTTGAGAGCCAACTTATCGCCGTAGTCATCTTCGGATTGATAGTGTCAACACTGCCACGAATCATAAACAAATGGGCCGACAGTCGGAGCCAGCCGAGATGAGTATATTTTTTTAGGATTCCAATTTACCCTGAATAGTAGGTTTCATCGAGCACTTTTTCCGGATTTCCAGCTCTCATGCTAGGATTAGATGTTTATTCGCATCTCAATTCCTTCTCTCCTCAAAGTTGAGGCATTCCATTTCTGAATCAAGGAGTAGGTCTTAGATTAGATAATTATGAATAGAGAATGAGATTATTGGGTATTGAGGTTTGTGGCAAATGAGCGCTCATATCAGCAAAAGTCGAATCTCCTTCAGGAGCGCTTTAATGCTCGCCACCTTTAGCATTCTCTGCTATCTGGCATTGATAGTCTTGTTAAGAACCAACCAAGTCCTTGGCACAATTGTACCTAGTATACTTGTCCCAGTGTTCAACGGGCTAGCTGCTTTGAGTTTGCTGTATGCAGCAAGGCGCTCTGAGATTTATGGGAGGCGCGTGCGCCTTGCCTGGACATTCCTCGGTTTAGCGCAGCTCGCCTTTACATTAGGCGATGTAATCTGGGAAGTCATTAAATTGGGCCTTCATCAGGGCCCGTTTTTATCAGTTGCCAATGTGCCTTATCTGATATACTATCCTATTTTTGCGACGGGAATTCTCCTCTTGCCTGCGGCCTCTCTCAACCATTGGGAGCGACGAAAGTTATTCCTCGACATGGGAATAATAATGGTCTCAGCAGCCTTGATATTCTGGGTTTTCTTGCTCGAACCTGCCTTCGAAGCAAACCGAGAAGATATGTTAACTTTGGCGCTCACCTTGGCTTATCCTGTAATGGATTTCGTTTTGCTATTTGCCCTGATGGATTTGCTGTTCAGGCGAATTAGCTCGGTAAGCAGGGAAGCTTTATTGCTGCTATCTTCTGGCGTAGCTGTGCTGATTTTAACCGATTCAGTTTACATGGGTCAGATTTTGCAGGGACTATTCCCAGGGGGCGGATTGGAGATTATAGGATGGCCCATAAACTACGCCCTGATTGCACTCGCCGGGATCCACCAAGCTGAGTCTAGGGACCAGCCGAGGGCTCCTCATGAATCTGAACTACGGGTAGAACATTTCAACTGGCTCACCTATCTCCCATATCTTTGTGTCGCTGCAGCATACCTTGTCCTCGTCCTAGGCCACTACCAGCCGTTTGCTACGCCTTTCTCTGTATTGGCATGGGGAGTAGGCAGCATCATCGGACTTGTGATCGTACGTCAGGCCATAGGCTTGAAAGAAAATACCAATCTGTACGCTACTGCCCAACTTGAAATAGATGAACGAAGACGAGTGGAGCAAGAGCTTAGTGCGACCAAACACAACCTAGAAGTAAGGGTCCTGGAGAGGACTGCCGCATTGGGATCAGCCCGGGATCAGCTATCTGGAATTATAGATTTCTTGCCCGATGCTACTTTTGTCATAGACAGCGAAAAGAAAGTGATCGCCTGGAATAGAGCGATGGAAGAGATGACCGGCCTAGCTAAAGATGACATTATAGGCCGGGGAAATTATGCGTACAGCGCTCCATTCTACGGAGAAACCAGACCCATGCTCATCGACCTCGTTGACAAAGACGATGAGCAGATTTCGCCAGAATATACGCACATTGAGAGAAAAGAAGCAGCAATCTACGCAGAAGCGTACGTACCATCCTTGTTCAAGGGAAAAGGGGCATATGTTTGGGCCACAGCATCACTTCTCTACGATAGCAATGGCGAGTTGATAGGTTCTATCGAGTCTGTACGTGATATCACTGAGCGTAAGCTAGCAGAAGAGGCTCTACAAGAGAGCGAGCGATCTTATCGTCTGCTGGCAGAAAATGTGACAGACGTAATCTGGGCTATGGATCTGAACATGAAGTTCATATACGTCAGCCCTTCCAATGCTCGTATGACGGGCTTTAGCGTTGAGGAATCAATGGCCATGACGCTGGATGAGACACTTACTCCCAGCTCTCTAGATAGGGTCAAGCGAGTCCTTGCGGAGGAATTGGAGATAGAAAAAAAACCGCAAAAAGATCTGTCCAGGTCGAGAACGATTGAGGTAGAAGAATACTGCAAGGATGGGTATACAATCTGGGAAGAGATCAAAACAACTTTCCTACGTGACATAGAAGGCAAACCAATAGGAATTCAAGGTGTTTCCCGGGACATCACTGAGCGCAAGAAAGCTGAGGAAGCGCTGCGAGAGTCTAGGGATTATCTGGACAAGATTATCAATTCAATTGGCGATCCGATATTCGTGCTCGATAGACAACACCGATATGTTCTGGTAAATGAAGCTTTGTGTGCACTGATGAATAGTGCTCGTGAAGAATTAATTGGGAAGTCACCTTACGATTTCTTCCCCAAAGAGCAAGTAGACACATTCTGGGAAAAGGACGAGCTTGTATTGCGAACTGGAAAAGAGAATGTTAACGAAGAGCAAATCACCGATGCTGATGGAAACGTTCGCACGATAATAACCAAAAAGACACTGTACACGGACAAAGCGGGCGAGAAGTTCATAGTGGGAGTAGTGAGAGATATAACCGACCGCATGCGTACAGAAAATGAACTCCAAAAAAAAGAGTATCTGCTTGCCGGAGTATCAATTGCAACAAACATTCTTTTAACTGAGACTGACATAAGATCAGCAACCGTCCAGACGCTGGAGCTTTTAGGCGCAGCTTCTAACCTGGACAGGGTTTATATCTTCAAGGTTGTCGGCTCTGAAACGAACAAACACCTTGCCTGCATGTATCTTGAATGGACAAGAACCGCCGCACTCCAAGGAGAGAATTCCGATTCACAGAATAGATCCTATCTATCCATACCACGCTGGTATGATATGCTTTCTGCTGGACACCCGATCAAAGGCCTGGTCAAAGAGTTTCCAGAGTCGGAGAAGGCGATATTGGAGTCTCAGAATGTCAAATCAATCTTAGCTATTCCCATTATGATAAAAGGAAAATTCTGGGGATTCATCGGGTTTGACGATTGCCACTCCGAGCGCATATGGACTGGCACCGATGTAGCTATCCTTCAGGCTGCATCTGCATCAATTGGCGGTGCTATCGCGCGGAGCCAGACGGAGGATGAACTCAAGAAAGCCAAAGAAGCTGCAGAATCTGCAGATAAAGCTAAATCTGAATTCCTGGCAAACATGAGTCATGAGATACGAACTCCAATGAATGCCGTTATAGGTTTGACCGGCCTTCTTCTGAGAACAGACCTAACCCCAGAGCAGTGCGATTTCGTGGAAACTATTAGAAGTAGCGGTGATTCCCTACTATCGCTCATCAACGATATACTGGACTTTTCGAAGATCGATAGTGGTAAGATGGATTTGGAATCTCAACCCATGGATCTAAGGAGTTGCATTGAAAGTTCTATAGATCTTGTTGCTACAAAGGCCTCTGAAAAAGGCGTAACTTTGGCCTACATCATCGAAAAGAACACTCCTGAAACAGTAACAGGTGACCCAACAAGACTACGGCAGATCTTGACTAATTTGCTGAGCAACGCAGTCAAGTTTACAGATAAGGGTGATATAGAGGTTTCTGTTTCAAACAAGAAACTCGAAAGTGCGAATCATGAGATCCACTTTGCAGTAAAGGATACGGGAATTGGAATCTCCGAGGATGAGATTAATCGCTTGTTCCAGCCGTTCACTCAGCTAGATTCATCTACGTCGCGCAGGTACGGTGGCACCGGCCTTGGCCTGGCCATAAGCAAGAGGCTTGTGAAGATGATGGGGGGAAAAATTTGGGCAGAGAGCCAGCTTGGCTTTGGTTCAACCTTCCACTTTACGATATTGGCTGGGACAGCGATCAACGAGCCAGCCAGAAGAAGAGAACTGGCACATAGACTTGTGCCAGAGAGCAGTCGCGCATCCCTTAACCGTGCTCTTCGCATACTGCTAGCCGAAGACAACATAGTCAATCAGAAGGTAATGCTGAGGATGCTCAATAAACTTGGCTACCTCCCGGACGTAGCAGCCAATGGGCTGGAGGTCTTGCAGGCCATAGAACGCCAGCCTTACGATATAGTCCTCATGGACGTCCAGATGCCTGAGATGGATGGCTTAGAAGCGGCAAAAAAGATCCGTGAGAAATGGCCTGAAAGTGAGAGGCCAAAGATCATAGCAATCACTGCCTATGCTCTCCACGGCGATCGGGAGAAGTGCCTTGCAGCAGGCATGGATGATTACATTAGCAAGCCCGTGAAATTGGAAGAGTTGCAGGCAATACTGGGATCTTACAGTTAGCTTTAGGCTACAATTAATATCTTCGTATCTGAACGATCATCTTTGTGATCTCCATAATGTGTTCGGCTAGATCTGACTTTTCAATGGCAATTCTATTATCCCCTTTGAAAATCCTTTTGCGCTATTTGTTGACCACTATGTCGTCGTGTCCCGGCACAACCCGGAGAACGATTGTATCCCCTTGGTATAGCTGTTTTGTGAGATAGCAGATCCAGATCTCACCCGCGTACAACCACCCTTATCTTGAACATCGTTCTTGAGGTCGTGAATCTGTTTTCCTAATTTGGTCTTTAGATTTTCCCCATCATTACCTTGCCGAAGAAGCCGTTCACCACAGCCCCATCAGGATCCGCCAGAACCTCCAGGCCGTGAAACTCCTCTGAGCCACACAATACGTCCTGCTCAGGGTGGGTTCCCGGCTGAATCTCGCAGCTCATTTTGGTCCTCTTTCCGATGGAGACAACCGACTTAAGCCTGGGTGAGGCAGGATGGCCTTTGGGGAGCACTATCAAAGGAGAGTTCAACTCCCTTATCTGATAAACGGTACACCTGAGCCCTCGCATGATCTTTTCTCCAGTTCCGAAGGCCGAAGCAACTATGAGGTCCTGGGGTTCTGTGAACAGCACTACCTCTTCAACATCAGTGTCGAGATAAAAAAAGTTACCAAGGGTCTTAGCCAAAGCTACAGTCCCGGTTTGACCGAGAAGATAGGCTATTTCGTCGTCTTTAAGCTGAACACGCATGATTTAAACTGACTTTACATTTCGGGATTTGCAGGAAGGACACACAACTTTCCTTCCCATGGCCTTGAACTTGTTCTTGCAGTCAAGGCATTCGAAATCTTTCGCGGCCAATGATTCTATATTTCCGATATCAGGCCCACCACCGACTGTGCACATTGCGCCTTCACCTCTTTCCTTTGTATGGTTCGTATGAATATTTAAATTAGGCGGGCCTGGTCCGAATGTCCAGAGGCCCAAAGGCAACAGTTTTAGCATCCCACGGTCTTTTGCCCGCTGTACCGAGACCCAATGGTGGAGTCCATCGATGCATCAAACTGCCGATTAACGAAGCAGCTCGGGTTTAAGCTGCTACGAACGATTTTCAATCTCTCTCAGAAAGGCCTCTACCTTTGCCTTAAACTCGTCGAGATCGCCATTGTTATCAATTATCAGATCCGCCTCATTAAAAGCCTCACACATCCCCCACCCTAGCTCACGGCACTCGCGCTTCGCCAGAGCCTCAGATGTCTTTTGTAGGCGGTCGTCGCAGGACAGGGCGATCTTTGAGCACTTATTAGTTTCATCCACGAAGTTTCCGTCGTCGGATCTTCCGCGATCGGCTATGCGGCTAAGCCTGGCCTGTGCTGATGCACACACCTCGACCAGCATGAAGTCGTTCGAGTTGTCCCTGAAGAACTCAACCTCTTCCTTGGACCTCAGTCCATCGACCACAACAAGATCTTTTCCGGAACTTCTGGCCAGCTCCAGGGTTCGCTTGGCTACGGCTTTTGGCCCTTCACGAGCCCTTAGCATGTTGCCAACGCTGCCCAGGTTCTCATCCGTAGGCGGAAGGCCCAAGCGTGCAGACTCCCCGCGAATGACATCCCCCATCACCACTACTTCCAATCCAACGGTTCGAGCGACGTTTGAAGCCACGCTCTTCCCCGAGCCGGGCATGCCCACAAAGCCGATGATCTTCAAGGTAATTTACCCGAGAAACCGTAGGATCTCCAGGAATTAAATATTTACTGGTTAAATGCGAGATTCGCTCTTGTTGTATCTCTGATAACGACATCCACCAAACCATTAACCGACCTAGATAGAGCTCTGATTCTTTCCATTTGCACAGGTTCAAACTCTCTGTCTATCGGACGGCCTTGATGAAGTACCATGGAATCCAGCTTGCTCTTAGGATACTCTTTTTTTAATTCTAATAAAGTATTAGCAATCTTTCTTAGGTCAGTTGCCGGTGGCATCTCCGGAAATATCGCGGTTCTGACCTCAAATGGAACTTCTGAGCTCATGGCTAAACGAAGGCTTTCTAATACACGTGGTGCCACGTCGGCTATACCAGTTGCCTTCTCATACTCAGGGTCGCGCAATGCCGCCTTAATATCCAAAAAGACCTTATCAATTAGTCTATTCTCAACTAGTCTATCCTTCAGAAGACGGGATAGCCGCTCTGGATAATAACCGCAGGTTTCTAAACCTACTTTTAGACCCAAACCTCTTGCTGCATGTGCTAAGGCAATTACTTGATCAATTTGCACCAGTGGCTCTCCACCGGAAAGGATTATAGAATTCACTGATGGAATAGCTGTCATCCTTTTGTATGCTTCTTCTAGATTTATTTGGCCTGATCCAAGAGGGCAGCCCACGGTCTTTACCTTGACGATCTCGTTTATGATCGTGTAAAGTTCCACGAGATTTTCTCCCCTTTGTAGCTCGCGGTTATGGCAATGAGGACAACGCAAAGGGCACCCTCTCAAAAACAATACCATGGATGATAGTCCTTTCCAGTCCACCGTCGATAGGTGTACAATCCCTCCAAGGTTGACTTGCATTTACCTTATCCTATCCTTCCATGTCCAAGGCTATCGGTCTGCTGGCTATCTTCTCCACCCGGGCCTTCAGCTCTGTCTCACTTCTTGAGACAAGCTCTTCCATAGTCGAGAGGGATTTCATGTTCTGATGCATGCCGACCTTTGTCATCTCAATTTGCTGCGACGTTTGGTTTAGCGTCTCTTCCAGCCTGGTCATTTCCTGGGAGCTTTCAGAAAGCTTCTCCATCAGACCTTTTGCTACTTCTGTTATCTCAGAGTGTTTGGCTTTTAGAGTCTCTAGGGGTTGATCCTCGATGAGACGGTCCAGGTGTTCCACGATCTTATCTCGCTTCTTGTCCTTGAGACCCAGGAGGTCTACTTTCGACCTCAGCTCCAGCAACGTATCAGAGATGTCCCTATCCACGACCTCCTGTGGCGAGCTAATAAGAAGCTCAAAGGCTTTCCGGTTTCGGAGCTCCAGCCGGTCACTCGAACCTTGCTTCACCAGCCTTGCCAGGGCTTTCGTTAGAGGGAAGACCAGTTCGACCATCTCTGTCTCGATTTTGGTCAGCTCAATGAGTTTGATATCGAGCATCTCCTTTAGAGCCTTTGTTCTTCGCCCTTTTTCGCTTGACTCCAGCACTTTCAGATCTGATTGGGCTTTTGTCGCCAAATCCAGGAGATCAACCAGCTTCTTCTCCGAGTCCTGCAGCTTCTTCTTCAGTTCCCCGATCTGGCGGACTTTATCCACAACTTCATCTCCAAGCCTCTTGGAGGCGTTGATATCCATCAGCTCACTCTGGCGTTTATCGACGGTTTCGTTTAGTTCCACTAGCAGATGGCTTGTTCTGTTCAGGTCGGATTTCAGCTTCTCAGCCTGGTCAGGAAAGAGGGCAGCAACATAGTTCTGAGCCATGCCAAACTTAAGAACAGTGTTTCCCAGACCTTTGACTATTCTAGAATGGTATTCCGCAGCGGAACTGACATCCGTAGCCGGAGGCGGGACGAGCTTCTCCGAAATGCCCTTCATCTGCACAATAAGAGCTTCTTTGGCGGCCAGACCGGCATTCAGAAGTCTGGAGGGTGCAGACTCCTTTGGAGATGCACATCTCAGTGCCTTTATATCCGCAGCTAGATCTACTGCCACGTAGCCAATCTTGGCATAAATATCGCTGATCTTCTTTTCGAACTCTGGGTTCTCGGCCCTATGGTCAAGCCATGCATCGAGATCGGATAGTGCGAGCCTTGAAGCCGAGTTGGCAGAGTTATCTTTCTTGAATATGTTGTTAAGCCATTTCAACTCGTCTTCACCCTATCTATACCATTTGATTTTGTTCGTGCGCCTCTCTAAGCTGGGCAACGACCTTTTCGGCTATCTTCGGGCCAAGGATGTGGCCTATCTCCGTTGGATCGGCCGCCCTTAGCTTGTCCAGGTTTGTGTACCCGGCCAGGTAGAGCTTTCTAGCTCTGACCCTTCCAATCCCCTTCAGCTCCACTAGAGCGAGGAGGTCAGGTCCTGCCCCATAATGAATCCTCTCGCCAAGCCGCTCTGCCCTGTAGGTGACTCCTAGCTCCAGGTGTTTGGAAAGCTCAGCGAGGGAGTGCATAAGCCATTCTGCCGTCTCCACAGACCTGCGAATGTCTCCTGGTCCGATGTGGTATCTATCGCTGATGTACTCCTCTTTGGCCTCGCTTATCCAGTCTATCAGCATAGACGTAGTCTTGGCTTCCTTAAGAAGCCAATCGTAATTCTCCTCGCTATTTAGTTCATCCTGATGTTCATCTATGAACTCCTCGACCCAACTGTCGGCAGCCTGGATGTAAAGAAGCTCCATGTCAGGAGTCATGGTTATTAGGTGGATTAGGGCGAGGTCGGAGATCTTCTTCTTTTCTTTTTTATTTGGTTCTGCCTTGTCGCTTTTGAGGTGCACTATCATCCTCACAGCACTTAGGGGATCGATGTACAACTTGGAGACCAGCGAACCCAGTGGTGTGGGCTTGAGTTCAACGCCTGTGCCTACCTCTATCATACCGTTCTCAACGAGGAAATCCAGGACCCTTTCCAGTGTGGCATCAAGGTGCCATGGCTCCTGCTGGTGGGCATAGAAGGTTGTGGCGATGAACTCTTTCATCCCATCCACCGTTGTGGCAAACCTGGCTGTTATTGTGGCCAGCAGATGGGTTCGTAGGGCGCTCTCGCTGGCCAGCTTGGACCAGATCTCTTCCGGCGTGCCTAGGACATAATGCTCCATCAGCTCATGAAGCTCGGACTGGTTTTTGGCAACGAGGAAGGATTCACCGTAGGGATCAAGCCCCGGTCTTCCCGCTCGACCAGCCATCTGGCGGTATTCGATGACAGGTATGGGAACCATTCCCCGACCGGACTCGTAGCGCTTGTAGCTCCTGATCAGGACCCTCCTGGCTGGAAGATTCAGGCCCGCTGCCAGGGTGGGAGTGCTGGCTATGATCTTTATTCTGTTAGATCTGAATCCCGCCTCCACAAGCTTCCTTTGCTCTGGAAGGAGACCTGCGTGGTGGAAGGCCACTCCCTTGGAGACGCATTGCGCTAGGCGGCGGCAGGTCTCGGACTCGCCGGTGGCCAGAACGCTCTCTTCAAGCTTTGACAGCTCGGGTTCGTTTGAGCCGACATCGCCGCTTAGCTTAGCTGCCGTGGCCTCAGCATTCCTCCGGCTGCTCTCGAAGATAAGGATCTGGGCATTCTGGGATAGGGTGTCTCTGACCAGGGCCAGTGCTTCGTCTTTGCCGCCAGACAATGCCCCTTCACTGTCTGGAAAGACCAGCTTTCCGTTGCAGATGACCCCTTCCTTAAGGCTTATGGGCCTCCACTCGCTCGTGACCAGCTCGGCATCGAGCCAATCCGCCAGTTCTAGACCGTTGGCCACCGTGGCGGAAAGACCTATGATCTGCATACCAGGGTTTAGCTTACGAAGCTTGGTGATAGTCATTTCCAGAGTAGGGCCACGGTTTGGGTCGTTGAGAAGGTGGATCTCGTCTACAACCAGAACAGAGATGTCACCAATCCATGCAGCTCCGTTCCTCATCAGCGAGTCGGCCTTCTCCGATGTGGCGATGATTATCTGGTTCTTTCCCAGGCGCTCATCCTTGCGATCGAAATCGCCGGTGCTGATGCCAACGCTGATGCCGAGGTCTTTGAAACGGCGGAACGTCTCGTATTTCTCTGTGGCTAGGGCCCTTAGTGGCACAATGTACAGAGACTTTTTTCCCTGGAAAGCGGCCTTAAGCATCGCCAGCTCGGCAAGGAGGGTCTTTCCAGCAGCCGTCGGTATGGAAAGGAGCATATTACTGCCGTCAAGGAGCCCTCGCTCCACCGCCTCGGCCTGCGGTGGGTAAAGCTCCTTTATGCCCCTTTCCTGGTATTGTCTTATTACATCTTGAGGAAGCCAGGACGCAAGATCATCAGTTGTGAGCATATCCCTCTAATCTTAAATAGTACGTAACAGTACTAGCTGGCAGATAATAAATATACCAGCCGGAAAGTGAATCTAATCGTTGTATCACCTTGAGCACCTTTGGAGAGAGCTAAATGTATGCTGATAGGATAAAATACCTCCCACCCTACTTGTTCGCAGCCATAGACAGGGCCAAGCAGGATGCGCTGGCCAAAGGAGTGGACGTCATCGACTTGAGTGTTGGCGACCCCGATCTTCCAACGCCGTCACACATCGTGGAGGCCATGAGGGAGGCCGTCAGAAACCCTGAGAACCACCAGTATCCATCGTACGCAGGAAAGCTCTCCTTCAGGACCGCCGTTGCCAACTGGTACAGTCGGACTTTCGGCGTCAAGCTGGATCCCGAAAATGAGGTGCTCGCCTTGATTGGCTCAAAGGAGGGCATAGCCCATGCCCCTCTGGGTTTTATAAACCCGGGAGACACGGCCTTGGTGCCCGACCCTGCTTACCCCGTTTACAGAACTGCAGTGAGCTTCGCAGGGGGCACGCCAGTGATAATGCCGCTGACAAGAGAGAACAGATTTCTTCCCGATCTCGAAGCCATAGATCCGGGTGTCGCAGCCAAAGCGAAGATCATATTCTTGAACTACCCGAATAACCCGACGGCCGCCTCTGCAACCAAGGCTTTCTTCCAGGAGCTGGTGGACTTTGCTCATGACCACGACCTGATTGTGATGCACGACAATCCCTACTCAGAGATGTGTTACGGTGGCCAAAGATCCATGAGCATTCTGGAGATCGAGGGTGCGAGGGATGTGGCGGTGGAGTTTCATTCTCTGTCCAAGACCTACAACATGACAGGCTGGAGGGTTGGGGCAGTCGTCGGAAACGCCGAGATCGTGGCCGGGATAGGCAAGATCAAGAGCAATGTAGACTCCGGGAATTTCGGTGCAGTCCAGGATGCGGGCATTACTGCACTAAAAAGCTCGAAGAAGATCGTTGAGGATATTTGCCAGGTGTACCAGCACAGGATCGAGCTATTGTACAATTGCCTTTCCGGCATCGGATTTGAGCTTGAAAAGCCCAGGGCCACACTATATTTGTGGGCTTGGGTGGGAGGCGACTCGGTGGTCTTCTGCCAGCGCCTGCTGGAGGAGATGGGTATTGTTGCCACCCCAGGAGTTGGGTTCGGCCAGTACGGCGAGGGCTATATAAGGTTCTCCATCACCCAGCCCACTGAAAGGATTGAGCTGGCAGTGGAGCGGCTAGAGAAGATGGGCAAGGTCATGCCTATGCAATAGATTGGCCTAGGGCCTGCTCGCTGCCAGACGCTGCCGAAATCCCCTCAATCTAGATGGTCCTGAACTAGAACAATGACAAGTATAATGAGAAGTTCCCAATAATTTGCGAATAAATAATATTAATTAATTTCGTGATTTTGGAGGAAGAAAGTTGCTCAAAGAGTATTCAGCTCACGATATTGAGTCGAAATGGCAGAAGATCTGGGAGGATAACAAGGTCTTCCAGGCCGAGCCCGACTCAAGAAAGAAGTTCTTCTTGACAATACCCTATCCTTATCTCAACGGCAACCTGCACGCCGGACACACAAGGACCTTCACAATCGGCGATGCTGTTGCGCGTTTTCGGCGCATGCGCGGGGAGAACGTCCTCTTCCCCATGGCCTTTCACGCCACTGGCACGCCCATTGTCGGTCTCTCCGAGCTGATAGTCAACCGCGACCCGCTGATCTGGGGAGTTTACACAAAACTTCACGGCATACCCGAAGAGGAGCTGAAGACCTTGGACACGCCAGAGAAGATTGTGATCTACTTCAGGCGCATGGCCAAGGCAGCCATGCAGAGCATCGGATACTCCATCGACTGGAGGAGGGAGTTCACTACTATCGAGCCTGCCTACAGCAAGTTCATTGAGTGGCAGTATGGCATTCTGCGCCGCCTGGACTACATTGTCAAGGGCAGCCATCCNNGTGCGCTGGTGTCCTCATGACCGAAACCCAGTAGAAGATCACGACATCCTGAAGGGCGAAGATGCCACAATCCTGGATTTTGCGCTGATCAAGTTCAGAGTAGGCGACCAGGTTGTTCCCTGCGCAACGCTGCGGCCTGAGACGGTCTTCGGTGTGACCAACCTGTGGGTCAACCCGGATGTGAACTACGTCTTAGCCAGGGTCAACGACGAGACCTGGATAGTCTCCAAAGAAGCCTACGAGAAGCTGACATTCACCGATCGCCAGGTGGCCTGTGGGATGGAGATTAAAGGATCGGAGCTGATTGGCAAGAAGGCGACAAACCCGTTGACAGGCACTGAAGTTATCATCCTCCCGGCCAGTTTCGTGGACCCGGACAATGGATCGGGCATAGTGATGTCCGTCCCGGCCCATGCACCCTTCGACTACCTGGCCCTGAAGGACCTATACGGCCAAGATCTTAGCCGCTACGGCATCACCGAGGACCTCAGCAAGATCCGGTTCGTCTCCCTGATCGAGTCTCCCGGCTACGGAGAGTTCCCGGCCGTCGAGTCGGTCAACGAACTGGGCGTCAAGGACCAGGATGACCCCAAGGCCGAAGAGGCCACCAAGATGGTTTACCGCCGGGAGTTTCACAACGGCGTCCTGAAAGCCAACACAGGCCAGTATGCCGGTCTGGCCGTCAGCAAGATTAAGGACATCCTGCTTGGCGACTTCATTAAGAATGGGATAGCTGAGATTTTCTACGAGTTCTCAGAGACGCCTGTAATCTGCCGCTGTGGGACGCGCTGCGTTATCATGATGGTGCGGGACCAGTGGTTCCTGGAGTACTCCGATCCAGAGTGGAAGGCTCAGGTAATGGACTGCCTTTCCAGGATGCGTCTCATTCCTGAAGAGATCCGCGTTGAGTTCGAGAACAAGGTTGACTGGCTGAAGGACAAGGCTTGTGCCCGCAGGAAGGGCCTCGGTACCCACCTGCCCTGGGACAAGGAGTGGCTGATTGAATCTCTGGGCGACTCGACCATCTACATGTCCTACTACATCCTGGCCAAGTACGTCAACGCCGGGATGAAGATCGATAAGCTGCCGCCGGAGTTCTTCGAGTACATCTTCCTGAACCACGGAACGGCAGAGAATGTGGCTGAGGTAACGGGAATTCCTCTGGACACGATAACGCAGATTCGGAGCGACTTTGCCTACTGGTATCCAGTGGACCTGCGAACGTCCGGCAAGGACCTGATAGCCAACCACCTGCTTTTCTTCCTCTACCACCACGTTGCCATATTCCCGGAGGAGCTGTGGCCAAAGGCCATGGCCATAAACGGATTCGTCTCCCTGGAGGGGCAGAAGATGTCCAAGTCCAAGGGACCGCTGCTCACCCTGAAGCAGGCTGTGGCAGAGAACGGAGCCGATGTCACGCGGCTTTACATCCTGGCCAATGCGGAGTACACCCAGGACGTGGACTGGAAGAACGATGGTGTAGCCGCCGCGCGGTCACAACTGGAGCGGTTCTACAATTTAGCACGAGAGATCCTTGAGGATAAGAGTATCAATAAAGGCGCAGAGCTTACCCTCATCGACCGCTGGATGCTTTCCCGGCTGCAGCGCCGCATAGAAGAAGCGACAGCGGCCATGGAGAATATCCAGACCAGACGGACCCTGCAGAGTGCCTTCTACCTGCTGTTCAACGACCTGCGTTGGTACCAGCGTCGTGGCGGAAAGAACCAGTTGCGGCGCGTCTTATCGGCCTGGGTCAGACTGATGGCTCCCTTCACGCCGCATGTTTGCGAGGAGCTGTGGGCGGCGGGCCTGGGCCAGGCCTATGTCTCGCTGGCGGCGTGGCCCGAGGCCGATCCGGCGCTTATAGACGAGCAGGCGGAGCAGGCGGAGGAGCTGCTCGAACGCACCTTAAACGACGTCCAGGAGATCCTGAACGTTACAAAGGCTGCTCCAAAGAAGATCACGCTGTACACAACGCCTGCCTGGAAGCAGGAGATGCTGCGCCTGGCCCTGGACAAGACCATAGGTGGCAAGCTGGACATGAGCGCGCTGATGAAGGCGGCCATGGCAAACAAGGCGATCTCGCTACACAAGAAGGATGCGCCGAAGTATGCCCAGAAGCTGGCCAAGGCGGCGCACTCGCTCGGAGCCGAGGTGCTGAGCCTGGACGAGTTCGAGACTCTGAGCCGGGAGAAGGCATACCTTGAATCTGCGCTGGCCGTTCCTGTGGAGATCTACTCTGCGGATAAGGCTGGGGAGGACCCTAAGGGCAAGAGCAAGCAGGCTGAGCCGGGGAGGCCGGCTATATATATTGAATAAGTTCTTACCCTGGCTCTGGCCAGCAAATTCTTTCTCTTTAACTCTGCAAAAGTGATATTAAGAACCTCTGTCTAATTTGCGTAAAGAATGGTTGAAATCGTACATGGATACGATTATGGGACTAAACCCAAAGTGATGA
Source organism: Methanothrix sp. (assembly GCA_003162615.1). Classification (GTDB taxonomy): domain Archaea; phylum Halobacteriota; class Methanosarcinia; order Methanotrichales; family Methanotrichaceae; genus Fen-7. The sequence goes on from PMNG01000115.1 coordinate 26,869, forward strand.
TAGTTGCAGACATTGAATTTCCAGAGATATTGAGAAATAGTTTTATGGCATTGGGTTATGGTCAAGTGCCACAATTTGGTAATCTGGAAAATGTTCCTTTACTGATGATGTTATTTAAAGATTTAGATAGTGGGGATAAATGCTTTTCACATTTCAATGCTTGGTGCAATGCTTCTGGAGACGGGGATGCAGTTGGTATTGGATTCGTTGAGTTCGAGGACGGGGGATATGGGATGTGTATCTACCCAGATCATGAACAGCTTGTCAAGCGGAGTGTCTCGGAGGTTCATCTTCAAGAGGTTGAACCACTTATCGTGAGCGTTGGCCACCTTAAAACGTTTGAAGAAAAGAGTAATGGCTACATTTGGTTTAAATCTATAATTAATGCAGGAAAATTTATCTTAGCACCAGGGACCTCAAAATATGGCTTAATGCTTGACCTTTCAATTATCAAGCGAAAAGTCCAATTCTATTCGGAGAAAGACATTCCTGAAAACACAATGGAAAATCTGCTAGTAAAATCTCGTGAATCCCAGGGTAAAGCTGGACTCCAAAAGCATTCGCCGTCTGAACTGATACCAACGGCAAGAGAAATTCATGAGCGACGATGCTTCCAGCTTCGTCGGTTTTTCCCCATAACTATTGAACGTTTAAGATTAAATCAGGAATTTCTTGAAATTAAAAAGGGCCTAATTGAGGAAGGATACAAAGAATGGCAGATATTTCAAGCGGCATGCAATATTTGTTTGATTCATCGTGTTCCTACATTGTTTGTTTCAGATAAGAATCCATCCGAGTTGCACCAAACGGATAGTATTTCATTTCGTATATTAGACTACTTGCTTGCTAATATTGAGGATTTATCCTTACCATTGCCACAACTGGAAGAGCTTTCAGTTGAAATAATGCGTCGACAAATATATATTGATTCAGTGGAGTTAATAAAGTACTTCACTGCCGGCGAACTCGCTGAAAAAGAAATGAAGGAAATACAGAAAAACCTCATAACTCTCGGCTTGTTATAAGGCGAGTCTCATGAAAGAACTAATTGAAGATACAACGCCTATACTGACATCGGATCAGAAAGTTCGTGTGTTCATTAGTTCTACAATTGAAGAACTCAAAGAAGAACGAAACGCGGTGATTAGTGCAATTCGTGATTTGAAGCTTAATCCAGTATTTTTTGAGGAAGGGGCTCGTCCAAACGATCCAAGAGACGTTTATAAAGCATTCCTAGAACAAAGCGATATCTATATCGGCATTTTTTGGAAACAATATGAATCGATTCCACCAAATGGCACGGCAGTGTAACGAATTTTCTG
>PMNG01000024.1 GCA_003162615.1 Methanothrix sp.
CTTCTCATGGGCGCTGCGCAGGGACACCAGAGAATCGATCTGGTCCAGACCGGCATTCTCAGCCAGAGTCTTTGGAATGATCTCCATTGCATCGGCAAAGGATTCGATAGCAAGCTGCTCACGACCTCCAACGGTAGACGCATACGCTCTGAGCTTCAGGGCTAGCTCAACCTCAGGTGCGCCGCCGCCTGGAACCAGCATCTTATCCTCCACTGCAACGCCTACGACGCGCAGCGCATCATTCATGGCCCTCTCCAGCTCATCGACCACGTGCTCCGTTCCGCCACGGAGAATTATGGAGACGGACTTGGGGTTGGTGCACTGCTCAACAAAGGTCATCTTGTCGTCGCCGATCTTTCTCTCCTCGACCAGTCCGGCCTTGCCCAGGTCGTCTTTGGTCAATTCGTGAATGCTGGTGACAACTCTTGCGCCAGTAGCACGGGCGAGCTTCTCCATGTCGCTCTTCTTTACGCGGCGTATAGTGTAGATTCCTGCCTTTGCCAGGAAGTGTTGGGCCAGGTCGTCAATGCCTTTCTGGACGAATAGTACATTGGCTCCGGAAGCCACGATCTTGTCTACCATTCCCTTGATCATGACCTCTTCCTGGTCCAGGAAAGCCTGGAGTTGATCTGGGGAGGTAATCTGAATCTTAGCATCGACCTCAGTCTTCTCGATCTCTACGGCAGCATTGAGCAGGCCGATCTTGGCATCGGTGACCGACTTCGGCATGTTGGGGTGCAGTCTCTCCTTATCGACTACTACTCCACTTACCAATTGAGAGTCGGTTATGCCGCCGCCGACCTTCTTCTCTACGGTGATATTATCGGTATCGACGGTCCCGTCTTCGTCAACCACGGACTTAATTGCCTCAACAGCTATCACTGCCAATTCATCTCTGGCAGACTGAGAGCCCTTGCCGGTCATAGCGGTGATGGCGATCTTCCTAAGCAGCTCATCATCTTTCGTGGTGACCTTTACCGCCATGGATTTCAGAATCTCTATGGCCTTGTCTGTAGCATCTCTATAACCTGAAGCTATAACTGTGGGGTGGATCTCCTGTTCCAGAAGTGCCTCAGCCTGCTTTAGAAGCTCTCCAGCTACAACCACTGCAGTGGTAGTTCCGTCTCCTACCTCCTGGTCCTGGGTCTTGGCNNGTCCTCTGACTGCCTTCTCTGAGTATGTATATTGGTGTTCCACCAAATTGTCCTGCCATAAAATTACCTCAATAATTCAATTTAACATCTAATCCTTGTTTAAACTTCTATATAAAGAACACGCTATTGGATGTCTTTGCAATAGTCGTATTCAGATCCATAGCTTAAAATCATTCGAGAAATCCATTTGGTAATAAGAACACCATACAAAGTGATCAGCCATTCTGATTTAACGGAAGTGTAAATCATGTTCAGGGTAGTTGGATTGAATGAGAAAGAAGTAACGAGCGCGGAAAGCTTCACAGAAGCTTTGAGAATTCTTTACAACCGCTGCATTGAGCCGATTGCTCACGGTGAGAAGCCCCAGAATTCAGAAACAACATGTTACATCGAGGCCATTGGGAAAACAGCAGCCGTTCGCATGACCTACCCATACGTATTTGAATTCGCCGTCAAAGCAGGATTGATTATGGACGGCAGATTGGTCGAGCCGCTAATTGAGCCTCCTACCACGGATTTGATCGCCGAATTCAGCAGGGCAGCGATCCTGAAGTTTACAGAAAAAATGGGATGTCACTGAAAATCGATCTTCGTCCAGGAAAGTTGGCAAGCTCGCTGGACAGATCCAGAACGCCAATTAAGGCAGCCATGGGCAGATCTCATCCCCACGACATCCCTTTAATGCAGATAGGTATGCATCCAGCAAGGCGTCTCCGGCAGATTCCCCAGTGCCACAATGACGAATGCCATCTCTTCGAACCACGCATGTGGCCCAAGTGTTGCCAGGTTCCTCTCTTATCGGCTCGTGGGTCCATCTTCGCTCTTTTATTGCTGTATTGAGCACTTCCATGAGCTTCTCTAGACTTTCAGGTGAATTTGGCTTAAGCCACAATGGCTGTGTCGCTTTTGGCTCGTACCAATCGTGCCAATGTTTATAGACCTCAGGGTCCTCTTTGCCAAGCTCCATCAGCCTTTCATTAAGGTCGGCGTACCATACACGTGGAGCGGGCTTGGCGTCCATGGGTTACTTATAGGCTTGAAACTTATTTAAAAGGTTCTAACATGAATTCAGCGAGGCTCGAAGATCTGCATCTGGAAATGGAAACTGAAAAAAGAGTACATTTCCAGAAAGGGAACCAAGAGACATGAATACCCCGATGGGCTCGTGGCGGCTTAGCTTTATAACGAGTATCTGGGATTATTGCAAAGATGCACGACAGAGATGCCGCCCTTGGGAATGGCCAGGGCGGCTATGGCGATGGTATAGGACCTGGAGCGCAAAGGCGTACCTCTACGCGCCAGATTCCCCTTTATAAGCCTTCTTCAACTCCTCAATATCAAATTTTTTCATTTTGAGAAACGCCTCGGTCACTCGCGCTAATCTCTCTCTGTCTTTGTCCCTGAGCATCTCTTCCATAATCGTGGGAACAATCTGCCATGAGAGACCGTATTTATCTTTCAGCCAGCCGCATTGCTCCGCCTTTGGATCTGCGGAAAGCTTTGCCCAGTAGTAATCAATCTCCTCCTGCATCTCGCAGTGTACAATGAACGAAATGGCTTCATTGAAAGTGAAGTTGTGAACACGCGCGCTGTCCATGGCTGCAAACTCCTGTCCCTCAAGCGTGAAAGCGGCGTGCTTTATTGTTCCTTCTTTGTCTGGTTCTTCACCCTTGCTGTAGCGGAGGATATCGCCGACTTTTGCACCGTGGAACACAGTTGCGTAAAAATTGACAGCCTCTTCTGCTCTCCCGGCTTGCTTGTCGGCAAACATAATCGTCGGGGTGATTTTCTGGTTTATCTTATGCTCGCCCACGAACATCACCTGCCACGAAAGGCCGTACCTGTCCTGCACCCATCCATATCTTTCGCTGAACGGATATTCACCCAGGTCCATGAGTGCCGTGCCTCCCTCAGAGAGTTTTTCCCATAATGCATCGACCTCGTCCTTTGTCTTACAGGCGACAAGAAATGATACAGATGGATTGAATTTGAAAAGCGGGCCTGCACTGATGAGTGTGAATTCCTGCCCCAAAAGTTCAATGGTAACAATATCCACCGTGCCTGAAGGGGTGTTATGAAGCATTGTCGTGCTATTGATTTTCGAGTCCTTAAAAATTGAGGTGTAGAACTTAGCAGCCTCGTTAGCTTCTTTGTCAAACCATAGGTGTGGGGTGATTTTTTGCATGTTAATTTCCCTCTTCAAGCCGTTTGCGGCGAGCAAGTTCTGCCTCAGTTGGCGTTTCCAAGGCAAATGACCCAGTTTTGACATTTCCTGCACGCTCATAATTGGCAACTATGACGCCCGTGGTTGAAGTCTTGCTATCAACGAGTTTGAATCCCGCTGGAATAGTACCATCGCTAAACAAGCGCTTGCCGGTGCCGATGGTAATCGGGAATATCTTCAGGCGGAACTCGTCAACCAAGTCGTTCTTCAAGAGCGTTTGAATAAGATTGCCACTGCCGTGGACCTGCAGTTCAGGTCCGTTCTGTGCGTTTAGTTTTTTAATTTCTTGAGCGATGTCGCCCTTGACGAGCGTGGAATTGCTCCAGTCAAGCTTCTTCAATGTCGTTGAGACAACATATTTTTTTGCGCTGTTGAGCTTTCCCGCAATCGGGCCATCCTGGTCATCGCTTTTCACATAAGGCCAGTGTGCTGCGAAAATCTCATAAGTCTTCCTTCCAAGCAACAAATCAAATGGTCCTGCCATTTGCTGGCCCATTACGCCGCCAAGAAAATCATCCCAGTAACCAGCAGTCCACCCACCGTATTTGAAACCACCAGTCGGGTCCTCTTGCGGTCCGCCCGGTGCTTGCATGACGCCGTCAAGTGTTATGAACGATAATATAATGAGTTTTCTCATCTTATTTTCCTCTCCTTAGCTGTTCTTACTTCAAGCCAAGATTTGGTTGATTTTATATGGCTCAGAACGACTTCAGTATCAGCGTTCGAAGACGCCAACCTGCATCATCCACTCCGAAACGATTAATTTTCTTGTTATGAAGTATAAGGCTGAGGTTGCTTATTAAATTTTTTAATAATACTTGCACTTAGGTGACGTTTACTTTGCGGCCTTCAGAACCGCAGCCCTTAATTGCTCTTTTGTTTTCCTTTAACAGTGTATGGTGGCAGCATTTCCCAGGCGGCCTTTAAGAACGCTTGGACTGATCGGCTTTATAATACATCCATGCTCAAGAACGACATCTAAACCTCAAAGCCATCTGCCACTTCGACACTCTGAGGTGTTCCTCGGTTCCGGAAGATTTATCTTATTACAGCGGAAATAGCCATTATAGACGTGCGTGCGTACATGACAAAGGTGTTTGCGATGGTATGTTCGGACAAAATTGAGGGCGTGTCGGTGCCAACGAAATCACCAGGAACGTCCTTGATGCCCGCAGAAGAGAGGCTAAGTGCCTTGTCACCTATCGAGCGCAAGCACTTCCTTAAAAGCGTCGCATATCATAAAGACATGCTGGAAGAACTCGCTAAGATGTGATTATTCCAGCTTCACGACCATCTTCTTTACCCATTTCGCTATTGAGTCTATCTCTTCTCCTTCAGGACACCTGTATTCGGCTATCCTTACCATTTCACGCACTATCTCGGCCTTATCGCTACGATCAAAGCAATAGCCGTTTTGTCTCAAGATGAGATCCGCTAACTCAAAGGCAGTCCTCTTCTGTCCGTCCCAAAAAGGATGACGATCGGCCAAAAAAGCGCTTGTGCCGCCTTCCTGAATAAATCCAGCTCACAGTTGATTGCGTCAACTATAAAGGACAATGTAGCTGGATCCCGAACACCATGCTCCCCGCCCATCTCCTCGATAAGAAAGTCATGAATCTGTATTATCTTCTTTTCGGTGAGTTTTTCCATTGGAGTCAAGGATTTGATAATGGTTCAACGATTTTAAGCATCCTATGGCTTAAAATTGTCAGCAATTTTAGAGGATTCCTAAAAACCTGCCAAAAATTCATAGGCTTTAAATAGTGCTTATAAAGCTTTGATCAAAATCAGAGGTTAATAGGAATCCTCTTTAAGAAATTAATATCCAAATGGGAGGATTTTAAATTAATCAGGTCTGGAATTGAAGATTTATTTAATATTGCCTATAATTGCTTGGGATGAAGCAAATACACCAATATACTGAATTTAGCATAGAAAAAAAAGTTTCCCGAATAATATTTTTGACTCAGGAGCTAATGGAGCTAATATATCTATTTGATGGGCTAAAGTATCGAAATAAAAGCTATTCCTTTCTTTGTGAATTAGAGGAGAGGAGTAAAGACTCAAGTAGATAGGGCCAAAATAGAGTGGAAAAAGGGAAATGCTGATTATATATTATTTTGGTCGCGAATTAATAGAAATTCTATAGAAAGTCCAAAAATAAGATACAAAAGATTAATATAATTAATAATCCAATAGTATTACCCTATCCCTTAACTTTCAATTAAAGCCTTCTGTCTTGATTACCGCTTGTTCATGCGATTTAAACAGGAATTTTATTAGCTCCTCCTCCAACTCATCCCAATTCTTATTACCGTTTATAGCGGCTAGGATAACAGCTGCAGCTTTAACGGTGTCAGCTTCTTTACCCCAATATGGGTCTTGGTCTGGTGTTCTCAAGAGTTCGCCTTTCTCCCACAATTCAGCAGTGAGAGGTTCCCTCAGAACACGAAGCACTCTGTCTCTTTCCGGCAACTGAATTTTTAACTCTTCAACTTCTTCTCTTTTGAGATCAGTTCCTCTTTTATATGCTACTACGAATACGTCCATTGCAAAATCTCCTTTTGAATTAAGTCTTTAATGTATATTCATTATTTAAAGGTTCCCCTAAGCCTTAAGTAGGATTTGGAGTACTTTATTTTGCAGACCTCAGACTTTATTTGCAGAAACTTAGGACCAATCCCGTTTTCTTACATTTCATGGATTACCACCTCGTCAGGTTGTAAGCAATAATTTAGCTTGTAAATCATTGACTTCTAGCAGCAGGATTCTTAAACTTCGAAGTCTCTGAACTTACGTTTGATTGCTGCGTTAGTAGCCTCGATGTTGCTCCTCTTGTGGTAGTTCTCCATGAACTCCACGCGACTGAGCTTGGATAATAATGGTCATCTTCCCCAGATGGTTGATCTGCCAGCCCTCCCCGTTGCTTTCTCTTGAATGGGGCGTAAGGATTGCCGCCTATGTACTCCATCTGAAGATTGTACGCGAGGAATAGGCTATATTAGCAGAGATCTCATCAATGGTAAAGCCTTGAGCCGTTTTGTTGATGAGATGGCCAAACTGTGGGGAGCCATTGTCGTTATCACGTGGGTTTCGGAAATTGCAGCAACCATGTTCGTTTTCACTCCAGTGCACGAGCAAAGAGATTCTTATGGATTTTTCATCCTCGAACAAGGTGGAAGATGAGCCAGAATAGGCTGGAGGAAGAGCTGGAGAGAGAAGATTCGCTAATGGGAGGGGTGTGGCCAAGAGAGGTTCGCAGATCATTAGTTTCAGGAAGAATGAATTCGCCCATCCACATCTTGAGCTAAACCTACTACTATGCCAGATTTGTCTTTCAGATGCGATTAAAGCTTATGCCAGCGGCCGAGCTCAATGTAGTCGATCACCTTTCCTTGACCGTGATTTGGTATGTTGCTTCTTGTTTGGCCAATTTAAAACCCGGCTCGTTGGGGTCTGAAATGAACTTTACGGTTCCTCCAAAGTGGATCGTGTGAGTTCCTATGAAAAGAGGCTCCAGCATTAGGTAGAATCCATCAGCTACTGAGGGGGTAGTTGTACCTGCCGGAGCGTGGGCTCCCATGAACTGCAAAGCATTATTATCTGGTAGCGGCCCTAAAGTGAATAGAGAGGATTGTACACGATATTGTTGCAAATCCTCAACTGGAACTCCGTCGATATCAGCAAACATATCAGTAATATTGCCCACGAATCCACTAACATAATCCGTGAGATCGAGCTCTGTCTCGCCATTTCCCTCTGCCTTGGAGCCCTCTACATTCATTATGGGAAAGAAAAGCATGGTTCCCACAGGAACAGTCAGCTTTCGGTCAGCTTTGCTTACAATCTCGCCAGAAGGCCTTTGCTCAGTATTAACCGCCGACCCTAGAAACCATACGTTCCCCGATTGCCCCGCGCTGCCAGGTGCGGTATCAAAAAGCGGATTCGCGTTGATGGGCATGGAGTAGGCCCACTGCCACCACTTTGCACTCCATTCACCATAAGAAAATCCGCCCGGTTTGGAATCCGGTGGTACGATTCCCGGATTATTCGTGGCACCAAAGCCATTAATAGCTATTATGCTTAACAATATAAACATCAAAAAAATAAATGTAAACCGTCTGAAGGTTCTTATATCTTCCGGCATAATACGAAATTATTAATCGTTATGGGGTATAAGACTTTTGGAGGGTCTTATGAGAACTGCCTTAACCTCTGTGCTAATAGCCGCAATATTGATTACAGGAGCAGCCCTGGGCTCGATGGAGGCGTTGAGGTCAGTTCCAGCCAGCGATATCCAATACTTAATAAAAACTGGAAAGCCAGTTCAATACAGCAATGTAATAATAAAAGGCGATCTGCGCTTAGATCAATTAAGCTTGCCTATAAGGCAAATTAAAAGAACTGAGAATGAAATAAAAAGCGGCTTTCTGGAAAATCTAACCGTTGTATCTTCTTCAATAAGGATTAATGATAGCATAATCGATGGATCATTTGACCTAAGCAATGCGTTATTTTTAGCAGAGATGGATTTCAGTAGGACTCAATTTAATTGCGATGCAGACTTCGGATTTTCTCAATTCAACCGCAATGTGAATTTCTGGCATGCTCGATTCGACCATAATTCAAATTTCGAGATTTCTAAATTCAACGAAAGTGCAGATTTCTGGCTTGCTCAGTTCAATAGCTCTGCAAATTTCATGAGTTCTCAGTTCGACAACACCGTCACCTTCAGAGAGTCCCTTTTTAATAGCACTGCCAATTTCTGGTCCTCTAAATTCAACGGCAATGCCAATTTTATTGATTCTCGGTTCAACAACTTTGTCAGCTTCGAGGATTCTCGGTTCAACAAGTCTGCCAATCTTAGGAATTCTCAATTCCGCGGCGATGCCGACTTCAAGAGTTCTTATTTCGATAGCGCAGCTGACTTTAGGGAATCTCATTTCAATAGAACAATCGACTTTAGAGATTCTAGATTCAATGGCTATTCTAACTTCGAGAATTCTCGGTTCAACAACTATGCCAATTTTAAGAAAACTCAATTTCGCAACGGTGCCGACTTCATGGGTTCAAATTTCGATAGCACGGCTGACTTCACTGAATCGAAGTTCGATGGAGTATTGGATTTTACAGGAATTATATATAAAAATCTAATTTTCAATTGGTTCTCAATTGAGAACCCTTATGACTTTTCTTCTGACCGAACCGGTTATTTGTCTTTGATAAAGTACTTCAAAGATATAGGGGATTTTAGCTCGGCAGATGATTGCTTCTACCATTATAGGATTTGGGTGCTCCTCTCAGAAGACCAGAGCTGGACAATGCGTTTTATGGATTTTTTTATCTTGATATCCTGTGGCTATTGTGTAAAACCTCTAAATACGATCATCTTAGACTTTATATTGATTATCCTATTTGGCCTTATTTATCGGTGGAATAAAATCCTTCAGAAGCAAGGTTCAAGCAGCATATCCTATAGAGATGCTATTTTCTTCAGCACTGCAATATTCTTGACGTTACACCACGCGCACGGTTGGAGATATTCCGATCGCTGGAGATATCTCATCATGTTTGAACATATCCTCGGATTGATTCTCATGACATTATTTGTGATAACAATGACTAATGTAGTCCTAAGGTAAACCCTCAATACCGAATTTATTCACTTTGCCAATATTTATCCTATCTTCCAGTGAGCGCAAAGCCCAATACAATCTGAGCTGAAATAAGTCTGATATGTGAGAAAACCATAGATCACCTTTTGCCTTGCATATATTTGTCTGCATGTTGTATATATTGGCTTATACTACTTAAAAGGATTACTAAAGGATCGAAAAAAGTTCCTTACGAAAGTGATGCCACTAGTATCATTTTCATTTTTTTGTCCTTGGGGCTTTGAGCGTTTAAATACTGGATAACCTGACATATCAATTCCCTTGCTGGGCTCCGGGTTCTTTAACACAGCAGATAGTGATTATCCAGCATCAGCTAAAGCCCAATTTGTGCTAAAATGCGGTAGCCGAGTTTATGGACGAGGTTGAAGCCATCGTGAAAAGAGGTGCACCGGCCCCGAAAGATTAGATGAATAATAAGAATAGTGATTGAGGGAGAAAAATTTGTAGCTGAATTATTTCGTCGACACGATCTTTATCACGTCGCCGTCCTTCAGCTCGTACTTCTCGCCCAGCCTCTTCTTGCTCTTGGCGTCGATGGCGAAGAGGAAGCTTTCCCCGATGTCAGAATGGACGCGGAACGCCAGATCGTGCGCCGTGCTCCCCTTCTTCATGAGAAAGGCGTCCGGAAGTATGACGCCGTTCTTGTCCGTGAACTTGTTCTCGTCCTCCACTGGATAGAGAACGATATAGTCCAGCAGATCGAACACGGCCCTGTTGAGGCAATCTTGAACACCTGTGCCCCCGAACTGCTTCATGAGCGCCCTGATCTTCTCCAGGCCTGCCTCTTGGGCCTTGGAAAGCTGGCCCTTAATCTCAAAGTCCTTGTCGCCCGGATTGTACTTGATCAATCCGGCCTTCTCTGCCATGCGTAGCGCAATCTCAGCCACACCGCTGACCGGGATGACAGTTTCGTCCTTCATGGCCAGAAGCCTGTCAACGAACTCCCTGGGAGCTATGTCAGCCTTGTTGGCTGCAATTATCATGGGCTTGCTGTACTCTCGCAGCAGGGTGGCGAACTTTTTCACACTTTCTTCATCCCAGCTTAGCGGATCGGTCTTCATCTCCGTCAGGGCCCGGCGGATGTGGTTATCGAGGACTCCGGCTCCGCCCATCTGGTCTATCATTATCTGCTCGGGCTTGCCTCCCATGGCTCCGTAGTTTCTCATCAGCTTGCTCCAGTTCCTAGTGAGGATGCCGTAGAGCCACATCCCTATCTCGTACTCCAGGAACTTGACATCGCCAACAGGATCATGGTTTCCTAGGCCGATGGGGTTGCCTTCTGAGTCCGTGGAGCCAGATGCGTCCAGGACGTGAATGACGGCCTCTGCTACGCGCAGGCTGTCCAGGAACTCGTTGCCCAGGCCCTTTCCCAGGTGGGCGTCGGGTACCAGTCCGGCCACGTCGATCAGCTCAATGGGGACAAACCGGACGCCGTCCCTGCACTTGCCGCATCCCTCCGCTATGCCCAGCTCCTTGCAAGGACACTTTACCCGGACGTATGAGACGCCGTGGTTGGCATCGATGGTTGTGAAAGGATAGTTGGCGATTGCCACGTCCACCAGGGTCGCTGCCTTGAAAAAGGTGGATTTCCCAGAGTTAGGCTTTCCAGCCAGTCCGACAGATAACATATGAAGTCCGATAACGCTTTTTAACGCTTCTAACTCTTTCTAGCGCTTTATTCCAGTAACGTTCAGCTCGCTTGAGCAGCTCTCGAAGCGCTTGCCTTTGTTCGCTGCCAACCGCTTGGCCAGAGCCAATCCTTTCTCGGATATGGCCTTCTCCTGCACCGCACCAGCGGCCAGGGCCGAGGCATAGAGCTTCTCGCCAACATCAGTGCGGGTCAGAACAGTTGACCAGCCTTCGCCAGAGCCCACGCTACCCACAGAGATGTCGGCCAGCTCGGAGGCAAAGTCGAAGCACGGACCGCAGCCCTTGAATGTGAACTCGTCAGTCTCCTCGATCTTGACCTCATGGGCCTTGCCACTCCTGTCGATCGCCCGGAACATGCCCTTCTTGATCTCGAAGCGTGCCACGTCGTCTGGTGCAAGCCCGAACTTGGCCTTGACCAGGCCATCCATNNGTGCCGACAAACCCTATCTTAGAGAAGCCCTTCTCTATAGCCTCTTTTATTCCCAGGACGCTGTTGGAGATGGTGTACTTGGTGCCCGCCGCTGCCAGGATCTCCTCAGCCGTGGTGGCCACTTTGGGCACAGTCCTCCACTGCTCATCCCTGTCGGTGACCACAGCGCAATCGATTATGCCGCTCTTCAGTGCGTGTACAAGAAGGGCTGTTGCCACACCGCCGTCCTGGACCTTACCTTGAACTGGGCTTGCCTGGGCTGAGACTGCCTTTGTGTAAACTCCCAGGGCTTCATCCTCTGATCTGGCCCTGCCGAAGATCTTGGATTCGAGATCCGGCATGTCCAGGAAGGTTCGAGGACAGTAGGCAAAACATAGTCCGCAAAGAGGATCGTACTCCTTCAGAGTTGGCCTGTTCTCCTTGTGCTCGATCTTGGGACAGAACGCCTCGCAAGTGCCGCATTTGCAGCATATCTCGGGGGTTATGACCTTGTGCTCCAGCTCTCCGAATCCACATTCGAGGTATGTGGGTTCGACATACTTCTCCTTGGCCGCCATGATCGTAATCTCCAAAAGATGGTGCTAACTGAATATGCTTCAGACCTAAAGCTTTTATGGTTCGGCCAATCTCAAAGCTTCAATGATCCTGGGCCTGGACATCGGAGGTGCAAACACAAAAGCGGCCAGCGCGGACGGCTCCCTGACAGAGTCCGTGTACCTCCCTTTGTGGCGCGATGCGCCCTTAGATGAGGTCCTACATAGATTTGCAGAAACGGATCCGTCGAGTGTAGGTGTCGTGATAACCGGCGAGCTGGCCGATTGCTACCGGAGTAAGGCAGAAGGAATCACTTCCATTAAGGCCGCTGTGGAGAAAGCCTTCCGCTGTCCTATATACTTCTGGGGCGTGAACGGGTTTGACTGGCGCGATCCCATGGAGCTGGCAGCCGCCAACTGGTCGGCCTCGTCTGCCCTGGTGGCAAGGGACATTGGCGACTGTCTTTTCGTGGACATGGGGTCTACTACTACGGATATTATACCCATAAGAAATAGCTCGCATGCTTCTGCAACTGACTATTTGCGACTTGTAAACGGAGAGCTGGTCTACACGGGCATGCTCAGGACGAGCATTGGATCGTTGCTTCGAGCAGCCAAACTTGATGGGCACATTGTCTGCATCTCCCCGGAGTTCTTCGCCATAACCGCCGATGCCTACCTTGTGACAGGCCAGATATCGCCGGAGCAGTACTCATGCGATACGCCTGACGGCTATGGCAAGGACAGGGCTTCTGCACTTTGCAGGCTGGCCCGGACTGTGTGCGCCGACTTGGATGAGATAGGGGAATTCCGTGCTGTGAGCATCGCCCAACAAGCAGTCGACCTCCAGCAGGATGTCATAACTCAAGCTATCGAAAAACAATCTGCAAAATACCATCTAGACAAGGTGGTGGCCACTGGAATCGGGGAGAAGATCATTGCCAGAGCTTCCCAGAGTCTGGGTATGAATTGCATCTGTCTCTCCGAAAAGTATGGCAAGCACATCTCCGATGTCTTTCCAGCCTTTGCTGTTGCAAGACTTCTGGAGGGCCGCCTTCAGATGGGGAGTCCGTGAGCCAGGTAAGGAGCCATCACGCTGATTATGAGTGAGGTGAAGATCACCCATGCAAAGATGGAAACAACCGTCCTGGTCAGCCTTTCAGCCCTTTTCACATTCACGACCTTTTCCAGGCCGCCCTGGATCAAATCCCTGAAGATGTGGCCACCGTCTAGGGGCACAGCCGGCAGACAGTTGAAGAGCCCGGCATAGAGGTTGATCCAACCTATCCAGAACAGTGCGTTGGCTATCCAGAAGAAATGGCTGCCCAGTGGTGCTGCCCAACCCGAAGGCTCAAAGAAGTTCCCAATCCAGCCGCTGAACCCCTGGAAGCCTCCGGATGTCAGGCCGCCGATGCCGGCAAATGGCATGGCCAGGAAAGCTGTCAGAAAAGTGTTAACGCCTTGCCCCGGCAGTTGGCCTAAGCCAGAAATGAACTGCTTTGCAGGGAACTCCTGGAAGGTGACGCCACCATCGTAGACAACGTTGCCGGCTATCCCGATTCCGATCAGACTTGTGCCGTCTGGCTTGGAGGCCAGCTTGACGACGTAATCGCCGTGGTTGGTGGATAGGGTGATGTTCTGACCAGGCACTGTGGAATTCATTCGCGTTCTGAAATCATCCACATTTACTATTTGTTTGCCGTCTATGCCCCAGATAACGAATCTAGATGGCAATCCCGACTTATCCGCCGGAGAGCCCTCAAAGACGGAGACTATCAAAATTCCCCGGACGGGATCCCCTCTCAATGGCAGTGTCAACTCGTTATCGTCTTTCAGCACCACAAGTTCCGAAGACCCGCCCGCCAGTGCACCATAGAGCCGGTCCAGGTTGTCTACGCCGGTGCCTCCAGCCTTCAAGATAATCATACTCTGATTGAATCCGGCGAGGTCGCCTGCAGAGCCATTCTGAACATCGGCCACCACGACCCTGTCCATCGGGGAGATGGCTCCTATGACAGGGCCGAAGAAAAGGGCTATGGCTATGGCAGCAACCAGGAAGTTGGAGATGACGCCAGCCGAGAGGATCCTGACTCGAGCGCTCCTTGAGGCTATGGCGGGCTTCTGGGCGGTGCCAAACAGCTCCTCATCGTCGGGCTCGACAAAAGCAGCTATTGGGGCGGCCAAAAAGGCTAATCCCATGGATTTGACCTTTATACCCTCGACCCTAGCCAGAATGCCGTGGGCAAACTCGTGGACCAACAGGGTCACGAAGAGGGCTATCCATCCCCAGACGAAGGGGATGTACTGGTTCACTCCGGGTATGAGAAGTATGTTCCTCGGCGCGTTGTAACTGCTGGGAACTGGGGGCGAGCGGATCATCAGATAGCTCATCAACAGCAGCAGCACCAGAAAATAGGTCATGCTCAGCACTACCAAGGGAACGCCAGCCGTTGCTACCATTCTCCATAGCCGCTTAGGACGACCGAGGATATCCAAGAGTCTCAGGCCACGGACGGTGCGCACGAAAATTACGGGGCCCCAGGTAGTTATGCCATGGTCTTTCATGACCTTGCTGTTGCTTATGAGGATGGCCAGCATCCAGTACAGACCTGCCGCCACTCCTATGAACAGCCAGTCNNTCTGAAAGATGCAGTATATAAGCTCGGAGCATCGAAAGGCTCAACACCTAATGGGCGTCCAGGAATCTCGGAAGAGAGCAATGTCACGGTTTTGAGTATCTGCAAAAATCAAAAGAAATGATAATATTGGGAGCTTAGAGGACACTCTTATCCTTTAGCTCTTCCTTTGCAAGCTCCTGATGCTTCTTCTCCAGGAAGCTGTACACATTGCCGTGTGGCGCACCGTCCAGGAGCATCTCAATCGCTGCCCTGGACACCCTGATCTGCTCCGGGTATCCAAGAAGAGCAATCGTCTTGCCGTAGACCGAGACCTTCGAGCCGGATAGCTTCTCCATTATCTCCCTGGTCTTGCCATCCTTTCCGATTATGCGTCCCTTCAGGCGAGCCATATCGCTCTTGGTCCCGACCATCTTGGACAGGTCCATAACGTCCAGCATCAGCATCTCGTCGTCCAGTATGACAAGAGCCCTCTCAGGAGAGAAGCCGCGGCCGATGGCACGAACAAGATCGGATACCCTCATGACCATCAGGGGATCCTCGGAGGATTCAACTGTGACAGTCCCTGACTCGCTGTCTATCTCAAGCAATGTCTTGGACTTCTCCTCGATCAGCTTTTTCATGGATCCATCAGGACCGATCAATACACCTACGCGTTCTTCGGGAATCTTGATGTGCAATTATATTTCCTCCATCAAAGCTATAAATCATATTATAGCGCAAAACTATTGAACTTTCACCTTAGACCAGATCTCCTCTTCCGAGCCGATGCCATACTTCTTTTCGAAGTAGCGGGCGATGTTGGTCACATCGCGAGCCAGGAATTTGGAAGCCATTGGGTGCTCCAGAGTCACCGACTGACCCATATCGATCACAACCGGATCACCATCGTAGAGCACATTGAACTCGCTGAAGTCGGCATGGACAAGATCGGCCTTGTTGTAGAGAAGGGAGATGTAATCGGATAGCTTATTAAAGATGCGCTTTGCCTCATCTAATTCTAGGTCTACATTTCTCAGTTGGGGAGCTGGATTGTCCTTCTCTCCTATCAGCTCCATGATAAGAATGTTGTCCCTTGTGACGATAGGATGCGGAACTCTGACCCCTGCTTCCTCGGCCCTTTTCAGGTTACGGAACTCTTTTCTGGTCCAGGCCGATATTACCGCCCTCTTGGTGCCTTTGATGTTTCCGAATCTGGGGTCTCCATGCATGTAATCCTGCATGGCCTGGAAGTTGCTGGTAGTGATCCGGTATATCTTGATTACCAGTTCCTGGCCCTCACGGATGGCGTAAAAGAGATTGGCTTCCTTGCCGGTGCTGATTTCTCCGCCCAGGGCATCGATCACTCCTTTGCTGGCCAGGGCGTAAAGGTTCATTAGAGTGCGAGTATCGAAGACGTCGCCTTTGACCTTCAGATCGTCTGAGTCCTTTATCCTTTCCCGGAGGAGGTCGATGCGGGTATCGAGATCCTCCTCCCTGGTCGCCCTGCTCATGCAGTCCCTTTAAGGAATCCCTTCCGCTGGAGCCAGTCAACCTGGGGACCGGTGTACCTCCAGATCACGTCGGCCTTCTCTTTCTGGAAATCCCACGGCACGATTATGACCACATCACCCTCCCGGATCCAGATGCGTTTCTTCATCTTGCCGGGAATCCTGGCCATTCTGGTCACGCCGTCCAGACCTCTGACCCTTATCCTGTTTGAGCCGAGTAAGCTCTCGACGTACCCAAACAATTCTCGATCCTGTTTATGGGGGAGGCGAACCCTTGTGATGATGTTCTCTCCATCCCCTTCTTGGCCTCTTTTCCTCAGCATATCACCTTTTGAGATTAATTGGTATTCTTAAGGAACCATCGCCATCAGCCGGTGACATGTTAACGCACCACAGAGGCCCGGTATCCAGAAAGCGAACAATTTCGCTACGCTTACCTACTAAACCCTGCATATGATAGTTAAAGGTTGTGTTGATCAAAATAGTTATGGGCCCGACGCGATTCGAACGCGTGATCCCCGCCGTGTGAAGGCGATGTCATAACCAGCTAGACCACGGGCCCATCCATTGATCAAACCTGGCACCTGTTATTTGTATCTTGCCCCTGAAGAGACGGAACAGAGATACATTACGGATCTAATACAGGTCTGAATGCAGGTCAAGGTCGTAACATGGTAGAATAATTTAAATAGGAATTCGCGAGCCTATTAATAATGTGGAGGTGCTGTATTTTTGTTTAATCCGGCCAACCTATGCTATTCGATGTACGAAACCATTCTCAAGCGGGAGATTCTCAGGGGCCATCTGGTACAGCACGTTGCAATCATCCAGGACGGCAACCGTCGCTTTGCCCGCCGAATGGGAATCCCAAGCAATCTTGGACACAGCATGGGGGCCAAGACAACAGACAGCGTCTCAGACTGGTGCCTTGAGCTGGGCATAAAGCACCTGACTCTGTATGCGTTTTCTATTGAGAACTTCCAGAGAAGCGTTGAGGAGAAAGAATACCTCTTCGATTTAATAAAAGAGAAGCTTCTGGAGATCATGCGCTCGGAGAAGACCCGACGAAACCGGATGAGGGTAAGAGCCATCGGCAGGGTTGACCTTCTCCCGCAAGACCTCCGCGAAGTCATTGCAGAGGTTGAAGAGGCCACCAAGGAATACGACAATGTGTACCTGAACCTTGCCGTCGCCTACAGCGGGCAGTGTGAAATAGTCGACGCTGCAAAAGCCTTAGCCTGTCTGATGGAGGAAGGAAAGCTAAAGGCGGACGATGTGAATGAAGAAATGATCGCCAGATATCTGTACCCCCATCACGACACCTCTGTCCCTAAGGTGGACCTCATAATCAGGACGGGTGGAGAGATTCGCACCTCTAACTTCCTTCCCTGGCAGGCCAACGGCAATGAGTGCGCCGCCTACTTCTGCGCGCCTTACTGGCCGGAGTTCAGAAAGATCGATTTCCTGCGGGCCATACGTATCGCCCAGGCGAGAAAGCATCCAGAGAATCAACAAGCTTAATTACCTGAACCTTGTCATGACATCCTGTTGTCCCGATGGGGTAGTGGACATCCCGAAGGCCTGCGGAGCTGTTCGCGGAAAGCCTTCAACCCGGGTTCGAATCCCGGTCGGGACGCTTGTTTTTACAAGGAAGATAGAGCATCATCAAAATCGATCTCGTTTTTATTGACGACATACAGTTTTAGCGTTGCAAGACAAGGAATTATTCATATACCAAGATATAGTATCATATCTGGTTGTTTTGAACTCTTGAACAGCTTAGTTTCTAATTGGCAATGTTAACTCGATCTCAACTAATCTCCAAAAAATATATGCCCACGCGAGGTGGGCTGTATAAAATTATCGAAAAGATTTATTTGTGAGGAACTGAGTAGTTCCAAGCCCAGATCTTGAACCCGACAGCAATGATCAGGAGAAAGATTACCAGCACCAGCAACGCCTGAAGATCTTCGATTACAGTTATAAGGTCCATCCTACCACCTAATAAGGCCCTTTCTCATAGCTGATAAAGATTTTGGTCTTCAGCTAGGGCTCGCGATAATCATTACCACCGCCTAACCAAGATTGAGGCTATTCATTTAATTAAGGGCTCTTTCTGATCCGTCAGGTAATCATCAAGAGACTGGAGCTAAGTGCATCCTTCCATCGGCAAAAAATGCTCGTGCAAAATCAAAATTGTTGCCTGGAGCGGCATGGAATCCCCCTTTAAAAGCCCGTAAGTCTTGATAATTACATTCTCATTATGATGATATTTTGTCTAATTAAACTTCATATTCTAAAATTAAATCCACTATAAATCGATTATTTTGGCATCATAAGTTTTCATAATTTTTATGAACGGGTCTCAAATACCTATAAATCCGGACCGGATTAGTTGGAAGTACAAGGAGGAATAGTAATATGGTTGAACAAATAAAGACAAAAGACGATGTCTTTGCAGCAATAGATAAGCATAATGTGAGATTTGTGAGACTGTGGTTCACAGATATCCTAGGATTCCCGAAGAGCTTCGCAATCAACACAAATGAGCTGGACGGAGCCTTCAGCGAGGGCATGGGATTCGACGGCTCCTCCATCACCGGCTTCCAGAAGATCGAGGAGTCGGACATGATCATTAAGCCTGACCCGACTACCTTCAGGGTCATTCCCTGGAGACAACAGGAGAATGCCGTGGCCAGGATGATCGGAGACATTCAGAACCCCGACGGATCCCCGTATGAGGGCGACCCAAGGCAGGTCCTCAAGAGGAATCTGGCACGCATCAAGGATAAAGGTTACACCTTCTACGTGGGCCCAGAGCTGGAGTTCTTCTACTTCAAGAACGAAAAGGGAACTGAAGTCCTGGATCAAGGAGGATACTTCGACCTGACTACTCTGGATGCAGCGTCCGACCTACGCCGCGACACTGTCCTTGCCCTGGACGCCCTAGGAATCGATGTTGAATTCAGCCACCATGAAGTAGCACCATCTCAGCATGAGATAGATCTGAGGTACATGGATGCACTCAACATGGCTGACCAGGTCATAACCTACAGGATCACCGTCAAGGAGATCGCCCATCGGTACGGCTATCATGCCACCTTCATGCCCAAGCCCATCTTCGGCCAGAACGGCTCAGGAATGCACGTTCACCAGTCGCTCTTCCAGGGCAAGAAGAACGTCTTCTTCAATGCTGGGGACGAGTTCCATCTCTCAGACGAGGCCAAGTATTATGTTGCAGGCCTGCTGAAGCACGCGCCTGAGATAACGGCCGTCACCGATCAGTGGGTCAACTCATACAAGCGGCTCGTACCCGGCTACGAGGCACCGGTTTACATCTGCTGGGCCAGAAGGAACAGATCCGCCCTGATCAGAGTGCCAATGTACAAGCCCGGAAAGGAGGCCGCTACAAGGATAGAGTATCGCAGCCCGGACCCGGGAGCTAACCCGTACCTAGCCTTCTCAGTGATGCTTGCCGCAGGCCTTGCAGGAATCGCCAACAAGTACGAGCTGCCTGATCCCCAGGAGCAGAACATCTTCCATATGACCGAGGAAGAGAGGAAGGCCGCAGGTATTGGATCCCTGCCCGGAAGCCTGAACGACGCCGTCGAACTCACAGAGGGCAGCAAGCTGGTTCGCGAGGCTCTGGGCGACCACACCTTCAACGCCTTCATCGCCAACAAGAAGAAGGAATGGGACGACTACAGGATCCAGGTCACCCAGTGGGAGCTGGACAGGTACCTACCCATTCTGTAGGCGCTTTCTCTCCCTTTTTTTTAATTTTTTTAGCTTAAATTATCCTAGTTCGCGTCCAAGGAAGTGGTATCTTTGCAACAAGTTCAAGAGAATCATCATCATAATCGGGTCTAATCATAAATTTTGTGATTATCCCTTAAATAGCTATAAAGCCTTTAGTTGAGGCTCTTCATGCTTGCGTCGGTTATAAATAGCAGCATCGGGTGTGACTCTTCAGTTGAAGGCCGGAGTTCGAGACTATTATGCTGAGAAAGAGAAGGGAGCTGTACAATAAGGAAATCTGTTCCTGCTCCATTTTCGGTGCGATGAACCGGGATGGAGAACGGTTCAAAGGCCAAGATGTAGTAAAAGCCATAGCCAACATGCACGTGCGGGGCAACGGCCTGGGAGGCGGTTTCGCAGCCTATGGCATCTATCCCAAGTACGATGATTACTACGCCTTCCACATGATGTTCACCGGAAGCACCTGGGATGATAAGAAGTGCGCCAAAGAGGAGTTCGATGCTTTTCTGGGTTGCAACTTCGACGTGGTTCACGATGAGGAGATACCCCACTGCGACGAGGCAAACGTCAGTGATCCGCCTCTAGTATGGAGGTATTTCGTCACCCCAAACAAAAAGGGCGAGGAAGCCAATCTCTCAGACGAAGACTATATCGTTTCCAAGGTGATGCACGTCAACACAAAGATCGAGAACGCCTATGTCTTCTCCTCCGGAAAGAACATGGGAGTCTTCAAGGGCGTCGGTTTTCCCGAGGACGTGGCCGATTACTTCATGCTTCATGATACTTATCAAGCTTACATCTGGACAGCTCACGGTCGCTTTCCGACCAATACCCAGGCCTGGTGGGGTGGGGCACATCCATTCAGC
>PMNG01000124.1 GCA_003162615.1 Methanothrix sp.
GTGAATCATTTTCATATCAAAATTTAGATTTTACTAATTCTTCATTCGAAATGGAGACTCACTTCACTGGATCTCGGTTCGATAAGTGCATCTACTGTATCGGATCTCAATTCACGAGGGATGCTTACTTCAATTTTTCAGAGTTTGTGAAGGATGCCACTTTCGAGGGCTCTGAATTCAACAGATCCGCCGATTTCGGAAGATCTACGTTCAAAGGGGATGTCAACTTCAATAATTGCCAGTTCAATGGGCCTGCCTATTTCAGCAATTCTTATTTCAATAAAAAGGCCTACTTCAAAGATTCTAAGTTCCTTGAACTTGTCATCGTTGTTCATTCTGAGTTTGGAGGAGAAGCCTATTTCGGAGATTCGTTGTTCAATGGGAACGTGGAGTTTGATAACGTTCGTTTTAAGGACGATGCTCTTTTTGAAAACACAAGATTTAACGACACGCTTTCTCTGAAAAGAACGAAATATACAAATTTGTATATTAAGTGGACTAATATCACTAGATTTGCATATGATGATGCTGCGTATCTATCATTAATTGACAATTTTAAAAAATTGGGTTTTTTTGAAGACGCGGATAACTGTTATTACCAGTACAGGAAAGAGCGCAACCAGGAAGTTCTAAAGGGTATATCTCAATTGATCGACAACGGATTAATGACTTTTTACGGGTACGGCGTACGACCGTTCCTTCCTTTTACGTGGTCTTTGGCCTTCATCGTTCTCTTCGGCGTGACATATCTTTTAGCACCTAATCTAATTTCCATCTATACAGCGATCGGAGCTAATGTCGCAAACGCAGGCGCAATTTTGCACCCATTTAACATCAGTCTAACAGTTTTTCTATCTGGAGCAAAATTGGTCGATGATCCCAAGTCCGTTATCGATGGATTCTATTGGATATTTACATTAGAAAAGCTGCTTGGGTCTTTGTTCTTATTCTTATTCCTTGTCTCATTTGGTAAGACGATAGTAAGATAGTTCCCGGACCGAGTGGGCTACCGGCAAGACCTTGAGGAATGCCGCAAAGAGCTTATCAGCGCGATTGAGGGCTGGATTGTCTTGGGACTTCGCATGGGGCAGCCAATTCCGCCGATAAGATAATTCTGAATGGACGTATCCACCAAAAGGGTTCGAATGAGATTATGCCCCTTCCATATCTAAAAATTTCTCAATAGCTTGGGCTATTATCTCAGATTGCCCCCCCCTGAGCATTCCTCTTTTTTTTACGACATATTCTTTCAATCTCTGATTTAGCTGGTCACTGATATCAGCGCTTACCCTCGGCATGAATATTTTATTTTCCTTTATCATATTAGTTCTTTCTTGTTTGTATTTAGTCTTATTATATTATAGCAGACAAAAAGTATAAATACATAAGAACATAGAAGGAACTGATTGGTGGGACTATGATGACAGAAAAAATCCTAGTTCAAGCGGGAATTAGTTACGATTGTGGGTCGGCCAGACATGGACCTTCACCCAAAGACGCTGAAAAGTACATTAAAGCAGGCAGGATAAATGGAGGGTGCTGATGACTAGATACACAATCATCATCGAAAAGGGTGTTGGGAATTACTCCGCATACTGCCCGGATCTGCCCGGAGTCATAGCGGCCGGCGAGACTGAAGAGGAGACTGTGGAGCTGATGGAGGAAGCTATTGAATTTCACTTGGAAGGCCTGAAGGAAGAGAACCTTCCCATCCCAGAGCCGACAGTCACTGCCAGAATCATAAGAGTGATGTGTTAGCTGAAGTTCAAGCCCCAAATGCAGGGCAATAGCCCTGACCTGCTATGTCGGAGCCCATCAACGATGACCCGATGCTTGAAGGCAAGATAAGCCGAGTGAGTGAAATCATAAAGATAGTTGCTTCAAAAGATAGCGACGAAGTAACAGCATACTATTTCCGGAGCCAGTTACTCTCACCGAGCTTAGCAGACAAAAGTTAAATCTTAATGGATATCAAATAGGACTTAACATGTTCTCAGAGTATATACAAGCAGCACTGGATAAGGCCGAATATGAAACAATCGACAACCCTGAGCCTTATTATGTACACGTGCCTGGTCTTGTTGGAGTTTGGGCAACTGGAAAGACGATTGAAGATTGCCGCAGGGAGCTGATCGAAGCCATCGAAGAATGGATTGTAGCCAAGCTTCAGTGGGGGCAGCCCATACCGCCAATAGCCGGTCGCACTATTGCGACCGCTTCAAAGGAACCGGTACCCGTTGCATAAGCTTCTCTAGTATCAATCCCGATATTGAAATGAGAAGGTAATTTTATGAATGTTCGAGATAAAGTTGTCATCGTGACCGGTGCCTCATCAGGCATCGGTCTGGCTACGGCAAAGCTTCTTGTGAAACGGGGCGCAAAAGTTGCCCTCGTCTCGCGCTCGATGGAGAAGCTTGAGAAGATCTCTGCGGAGCTTTCCAATTCGATAGCCATCAGAGCCGACATGACCAAGATCCTTGAGATCAAAAGAATGGTGGATCAAACGCATGAACACTTCGGAAGGGTTGATATCCTGATCAACAATGCCGGTCAGGGGTACGATGCACCTGTGGAAAAAACCGACATCGATACTTTCCATTACATCTTCGATCTGGATGTTATAGGCCCATTGGTTGCTATGCAGCAGGTCATACCGATCATGAGGAAGCAGGGCGGAGGTGCCATCATCAACATCAGCTCCGGCACTGCGCTGATGTATCTGCCTAACATGAGTGCCTATTCGGCTTCAAAACGAGCACTTGCTGGGATCAGCTTGACGGCAAGGGAAGAGTTGAAGACGGACAATATCACCGTCAGCGTTGTGTATCCGTACATTACGCTCACCGAATTTGAGAAGAACACCATCAAAGCCTCTGGTGATAACAGAGAGCAAGGTTCCGGCCCGTCCCCAGGCGACACTGCGGATTATGTCGCACAAAAGATCCTCGATGGCATTGAAAGCGGGGAAGCTGAAATCTTCGCTCATGATTGGATGAAGAAAATGACAGAACGAAAAGCCTAAGCTTGCTGCCTTGCAACATTTGAAGATTGCCCGGCATATCTTAATACGGTAACCATATCAAACGCAAGAAGATATATCAATTCCAGGTGGGAAAATGAATAAACTAAGAATCAGCATCATCGTTGGGTTAGCTCTCCTGGCGGTGGCCATAGTGGCCGTATCAGAAAATGGTAGCCCCTCGAAGGCCGACGCATCCAAAGCAATTAAGCTTCCTGAGCCTCGCACCGATGGCGGCATCTCCGTGGAGAAGGCCCTGGAAGAGAGGCGGTCTATTCGCAGCTTCGGGAAAGAGGGCCTGACATTGGATGAAGTCTCGCAGCTTCTCTGGGCTGCGCAGGGCGTAACGGACGACAAGGGCCATCGAACTGCACCATCAGCAATGGCTAAATATCCTCTGCAGGTCTATCTCTTGGCTGATAACGTCACCGGCCTGCCCTCTGGGGTCTACCAATACTCTCCCCAAGGTCACAACCTGACCGTCGTCACGCAGGGCAAGATCGATGAGTACTACAATGCAACCGCAGGTTTTGAGGCCTGGATAAAGACTGCACCCGCTATATTCGTCATAACAGGTGACCTTAATAGCACGAACCAGATGCCTGCAATTCAGATGCCGAGGAATCAGACATCGAGGAACCAGACGCCTGGGAACCAAGTGCCTAGGCAGGATTTGAGCAGATGGGTTTACATCGATGCTGGAGCGGCAGCGGAAAACCTGCTTCTTCAAGTCGTGTCTCTGGACCTTGCTTCTACCTACACGGCAGGATTTAACGCGAATAAGACGGAAGAACTCCTGGGATTGCCGAATGGAGAGGTGCCTATAGGGGTTTTGCCTGTAGGAAGAAAGGCCTAAACCCTGGCCTTTCTTTCATATTTGTCTTGGCGTTATCTAATACGCCACTCTGTCCAGGTCAACTGTCCAAGCGACTCATGGGCTGCTGCCATCAAATCGATCATGCAGCGTACGCCTAACCGACGAGCACAATTTCAGATCTTTCCCCAGCTTTTCTTCTTCACATATTCGGTAAATACGATACACGAGAGAGAATTTTATACTAAAAGATCCCTAGATATTCTAGATGACCGAGGATACAAGCATCGTCGTCGTATCAGTGGACGACGTAAAAACCTTCGAAAAGTTAAAGCTCATATCCCAAATAGCTCCATTGAAGGAACGAATCAGGTCGTTTGAGAGGAAGTATGAGGGGGGCCTCGATTCCTTCGAGAGTAAGACGAAGAAGCTTCCGGAGGATTTTGAGCGATGGGACGACTTCATTGAATGGAAGGCTTACAATGATAGCTTGAAGGATCTGGAATCAAAGCTAAAGAAGATTGAAGATGCGACGGACTTTAGAATCGCTCCAAGATGAGCTTGTCAAGAGCTTTGAAATCCTGGACTTCAAGAGCGGTGAGCGCTTTTATTTTATCAAGGTAAAGGCAGTTCTTAAAGACGATAGTCAGCTTCACATCAAGGAGTACAACTCTTTTGACAGCTATCTTTACTCTTACCATTGGCAGGATGTAAATGGATCTTTGAGGATTAGATGGGACAATTCTCCTCACCATAGCGATCTTGGCACTTTTCCAGACCACAAGCATTCTCCTGAACTGGAAGAGTCAAAAGGAGATGAGCTTGGAAGAGGTCTTAAAGGAAATAAAGGAAAACCTGAAAAAACTGTCAAGATCTTGAGCGCTCAGATTATGTCAGGAACATTTGCGTCGCTCTCGACTCTGATATACAGGCAGATAGCAATAGTCAGACTTCAGCCCCAGAACCTCTTGGTCCTGGCATACTCCCGCTCCGCCTTCAGTATGTCCCTGTAAAACTCCAGCTCGTCCCTCTGAAGCTTTCCCACAACCCTGGATGCCGTCTCCGGCCCGAGGCCCCTGCTGGCCAGGGCGATAGCGGCAGTCTTGCCGTAGCTGAGCACCAGGTTGGCATTCCGAAAGACCCTTTTGGTCCGGCGACGCTCCTCGGCATTCTTGCTCTTCTCCGGCTTCTTGACTATTTTGATTTCATCCTCTTCCCAGGGCTTGAGGGCAGCTACCATCTTTGATCCGCACAGAGGGCACTCGGGCTGCTCAGGCACCCGACCCACTTCTCTCAAGGACTTCCATTTCTTGCAGTTGACACAGAAAAGAATGACCCGGTCGCTCATTATCCTGAACTTGAGCAGCTCAATTACGGCAGCATCGGCATGCTCGGGAGAAGTGACGTCCCAGCCGCCGCCCCGGCCGCTGGCGCCTATAGGGCTTGGGCCACTCGTTATGACAGATATCTGTCCCTGGCCGATCTTTTCCAGGACCTGATTGGCCTTTTTCAGATCAAGTCGGTCGTGATAGATCTCCCGAAGAGCTTCGCGGTACATTGGAGTTCCATCGAATACTCCTAGCAGCTTTGCCATACTGATCCTCTGGTAATCTATGTCCCTGGATAGCGCCCCAAACTTCCTGGCTACGTGGACCATCTTCCAGCGCAGCAGTGTGGTGTTCTTCAGGGTCATCTCGAGGATTGGCTCAATGTGGTCCGGGTCAAGCGTAGAGATCATGTGGGCGATCTCCTCTGGCAGCATCCTCTTTGGCAGTGCCAACTCAATCCGATATGGATCTATCTCCATGGCAACACTGGAGCCGAACTTGGCCGATAACAGGGCTGTAATAACTCTGCCCAGAGTGTCGTTGATTTTATGTCCCATGCAGGAGTTTATGACTGCCGAAGTCCCATCGGCCTCGATGACAATCTGGGAGTGGTCCGGCACCGGCAGGTTGTCGTCTATCTGTCTCTTGACCAGTTCGACCAGCTCGGATGCTGCCTCAATATCGATGGGATATGTGTCGGTCAGGAATCTCGTAGCCGCTTGCTCTCCCTGGACTTTGTCGCCTGCCTCGGTCCCCGAGTCTTCCAGGAGCTTTCCGATCTGGTTTCTGATCTGGCCCACCTCCTGGGCTACATCGAAGGGAACGGGTATCTCCTCACCGCTCCAGGTTGGGATCTCGCCGGCACGCTGGATGGGGACGACCTTTATCTCGTCCTCATCGATCTCCGTCACCTCCCAGATCTCGCCCTTGGCAACGAAGGTGGCACCAGGCTTTGCGAAGTTGATGACGAATGCCTCATCCAGGGTCCCGATGGCCTTCCTGCCAACTATGTCGTAGATCTTGAACCTCTTTTCATCAGGTATCATGGAGAGGTTCTCGTAGTAGTACTGCCTGGCCTTGCGGGTCCTCTGAAGCTGGCCTTCATACAGCCTAGTCAGTCGGTGCTCTTCGATCTGGGATGCCACCTCTTCCAGCTCCTGGTGCGTAAGATCCCTGAAGGGATAGGCTCTGGAAATAATCCGTCGGGCATTTTCCATGAAGATGTCCCCGAAGTCGAGCTCCAGGCCGACAAGCTGGTTGGCCAGAACGTCCATGGGCTTGTAGTGGATCTCGATCTCCTCAAGGGAGGCTTCTGCAGCCCGTCTTGTGATT
The DNA here is from genome assembly GCA_003162615.1 of Methanothrix sp. Lineage (GTDB taxonomy): Archaea > Halobacteriota > Methanosarcinia > Methanotrichales > Methanotrichaceae > Fen-7. The sequence continues at coordinate 6,494 of PMNG01000124.1, forward strand.
GCACAGGCTTCAGCGATGTCGTCAGGACCGGTGCATATTATTGTGCCAGAGGCTATCCTGCCGATGCCGTGACCTGAACGCCCAACTCGCTGGAGGAGGCGAGCCACTTGTCGAGGCGAGCTATACTGGATGACNNGAATCCTCAGCCTCGACCCTGGACTCAACGGACAGGCTGCCGTGATGGATGCCGATGGGCTCGCCCATCTGGCGGAACCGCGAGCCAAGAACCTCTGCCGCTTGCCTGGTGTTGACGAAGATCAGACATTTCTTAGAGCGAACCTTATCCCTAATCCACCTGATATGGGCGGCCAGCCTTGGCTCGCATTGCAATTGGCCGGCCAGAGCATAATCGGCGCGGTTTGGCTGTGGACTGATCACCCGGAACTCTGTGAACCTCTCTACGTCCGCTCGGACTATCTCGCACATCCTGCTGCTGCCGGCAAGCAGCTTGGCGACCTCCTCTGGCGAGCCAACTGTCGCGGATAGGCCGATCCTCTGGAACTCTCCAGCCAGCTCCACCAACCGCTCCAAGAGAACAGAGAGCTGCGATCCTCTCTTGGATGTGGCCAGCTCGTGAACCTCGTCCACAACTACGGTTCTGACGGTGGAGAGATTATGCCGAAGACGCTTGCCCGTAAGCATCACCTGCAGCGTTTCCGGAGTGGTGATCAGCAAATCAGGCGGACGAAGAGACTGCTTCCTCCGATCGCTCTGGGTGGTGTCTCCGTGCCTTACAGCTATCGAGATTCCCAGTCTGTCTCCCCATTCGTTAAACCGCCTCAGCATGTCCCTGTTCAATGCCCGAAGGGGTGTAATGTAAACAGCTTGCGTGCCCAGACCCCTTTCAGACTTTTCAGACCGTTCAGAACTCTTCTCGGCAAGGATCTTGTGTAGTGTAGGCAGTGATGCCGCCTCTGTTTTACCGGTTCCAGTTGGTGCGATCAGCAACACGTGCTCTCCGTCCAGAATTCTGGGAATGGCTAGTTCTTGGGGCGGAGTAGGCTTCATTATGGATTGATCTGCCAGCATGGCTCTGATCTGGGGATTGAGCCGGTCGAAAACGTTCACAAGAAATAAGTTCTAAGCGGTGTATGAATAGCTTGCGGTAAAAGACGATAACCAATTTCGTCGATTAACGTTCGACGGAGGTATAATGCAGGTAGCTGTGATAGGCGGTGCTGAGTGCGACGATGATGTCCGAGAGATGGCTTATGAGCTGGGAAAAAAGCTGGCTGAAGGAGGACACACGCTCGTCTGCGGTGGGCTAGGCGGAGTGATGGAAGCGGTATGCCGCGGTACGAGTGCCGGGGGAGGAGCAGCCGTTGGCATACTGCCCGGCGAGAAAGATGAAGCCAACCCCTGGGTGAGCATAGCCATAGCCACGGGGATGGGCCATGCCAGGAACGTCGTCATCGTCAAGAGCGCCGATGCTGTGATCGCCCTACCCGGAGAATACGGAACCCTTTCAGAGATGGCCCTGGCTTTGAAGATGAGGAAAAAGGTCATCAGTCTTAATAGCTGGGCGATTCCGGGAGTTGTTACCGCCAAAACGGCCGAAGAGGCAGTGCTGCTTCTGGAGGCCGCAAGAAAAGGGCGTTAGGATATGCTTGAAGCCCTATGTTTGCATCCCAGACGAAAAATTGTACTTGTTTATTAGGTCAAGCTTTTGTAAAATACAAGTTTCTGTCTCATTCTAGACATAACTAGCTTTCTAAGTCAGACAATACAGCCTTGCAGCAGAATGGAGGGAGTTAACAATAATAAGTATTCAACAATAAATATTCAATCCAATCGAAAAACGATTGAATAAAGGATTGGTCTCCCATTCAGGTTACGCAAAGCTACATGAGCAAGCAAGGACAACTGTGTCTCAGATAATCGACGCCGTCATTAACCGCATAATATGACCTGTCCTTGCCGCTTTTTACGGATCTCAGAAGCCAAAGCCGCTCTTGTAGGTCCAGTGAGAGCTGCTTGAGTAGTAGGTGCTGCCGAAGCCGTAGATGTTTGCTCCCCACCAGGGATCAATATACGAGTTATGATACACGACCGGCATGTTGTAGTACACGGGTTGGGTGTAATAGTATGTCGGGTAGTAGGTGTACTGGGGTGTATAATAGTTGTAGTAATACGTTGAAGGATACCAGTAAGACCCGCTTGAGAGCCAATCATGATCATTATGATTCCAGCCTTGATCAGCGTGATTCCAGTTATGGTCATCTTGATGTCCATATGTAGATCCTTGAGTTACATGATCTATTGCAGAGCCACAGCCGATGAAGAGCAAACTAAGCCCCAAAACGGCCACGATCAGTTTATTTACTTTTATTGAGATTCCTCCAAACACCTGTTTCTTCCTAGTGATATTAAAAGCTGGGTTTTATGTAGATTCCACCTAATACTTACATGAATCCTCAATATGGCTATTGCTATTGAAAACCCACTAGTTTAATTTTAAAATATTAAAACTGATCCTATAGGGGAAAGGCTCAGGTTCGCTCTCTCGGGCCTGTCGGCCCATTTTTATGAAAACAGAATATGTTATGCTCTGATGGAGCTATCACCTTTGATGTTTTGGAGCACACCTGAAACTTGTACGCGACGCTAGCCCGAGTCGTTATTGCATCGTGGATTGCTAGTAAAAACCCGGGGACCTCGCACGACTATTCCTTCACATGATGGCGTTAAAAAAAAGAGGCCTATACCATTCTGTCTAAGCAGGACCCTCGACATGCAGCGAATACAGCATCTCCCTTGTGATTTCCCAAGGGTATGTGGAGAACACCCGACAGTTAGTCTTCTTGATGGCAGGAGTACCGCTTTCAAAGAAGTAGCTGGCACAGGCAAACACCTCATTATTCGATGGAAAACGGCACGCCTCCAGGACTCCTGTGTGGCCATCTATGGGCAACTGGTATATTTTTATGCTGGGCCGCTGGGTTGTGCCAAGCATTCCTATTATAGCGTTCATCGTTCCTGTCACCGTATTTATGTTTGTCTTGTTAGAATCGATGTCTGTCTGGTTATTGATCTTGTATCCCCTCAGTACCAGGTACAACAGGCTGTCACCGCCATCTACTGAAAGGTTGTACTCGACGAACTTCGTGCCGTTTTCGGTGACGCCATTTGATGGTCCTTCGGTGGTAATGCTGTACTTTTCCGTAGTGTTCAGGTCGAAGAATACGTTGTATGGTCCAAGTTTCTCGTTCACAGATCCAGCTGATGCCGTACAGGCCAACATAGCCATCAGAACCAGGATCAACCCTATCCTCATTCTTGATCTCACCAGAATAGCAATACATTTTATCTGTATATTATGCCATCTGTTACCCTTCCTAAATGGAGAGTCGCTTTGGTATTACGGCGACATGAATACGTAGAAGCTTTCGTAACTCGGAGATCTTATAGCGGCTTTTCACAGCAAATTAGCATATCCTGGCACGTAAACCGGTTAATCTGCGACCATTTTGGAATTTATGCACTTAAATACCAACCTGTTTCATTCTGAACATGAAGCTTTAGCTCCCAGGTAAACGCCCTGCGGATATGACGTAATCTGTATCATGGTTGAGAGCCTCGCAACTCTCCAGAGACTATTAGGACAAAGACCGGAACTCGCGCAGAACTTCAAAGGATTTCGCTGTTGTTTATTGTTGGCAACCAGGGAGGCCTTTCGGAGCTTGTGTGCCGGGGGAACAATTCGGAACAAATCGAGATATTTGTTCTAACGGAATAATTTCCAACACGTCAGGGAGGGTTACAGGTCTTGCACGGCACTTTGCCGTTCTTCCTAGCCTCCTCTGCGCTCTTAAAATATATTTTATTCTTGATCTTGTCTACAAACCGACATTCAGGCCTGTGATACTTATTCGAGCCGGAGCTGCCCACGAACATACCCCCAACCACAGCTTCACCTTTGTTGTTATCTACAGCCCCTCTGTTTGACTTGGATATTCTATTTGTTTCGATGCTTGCATTTTTTGAGACGTGGTTGATCTGCTCTTCTTGGCCATCGGCATCCTCACTGCTCAAGGATTCGTTCTTTGTTTGCATGGGTGCCATAACTCTGTCGGCACTATCCGAGATCCCCGAAGCTCTTTCAGGAGTTTTAGCTGCAGAATTCTCTTTGTAAATCCTGTTTTCTTCTACATTTCCATTCTGGCTCTGCACTAGGTACTCTGAGGGTACCTTCTTTGAACTTTCTGAAACGTCTAGCTTTGATTTCTCTTCAGCATCTGGATTTCGGTCAAACACATTCTGCTCTGCGGGTTCATCTATGGTCAAACAGCGCCTCTTTTCCGAAAATAGCGACCCAGAAGGACCTGATGCCTCTAGAATGCAGTCGTATTCCCCCTGAGTCACTCTCTGGTTCCGGGAGATGTCAAAGGTGTACTTCTTTCCAGGCTCTACTTGGATCAACATGTACCTGGCTTTCTCTACACAAAGGCCCCTCCCCCAAAGAGTAGCGTTGAGCATAAGATAGGGAAGAGTCGTGTTTCCCCAAAGAACCAGGTCTCCGCTCAGGCTGAACAAAGTTCTGCTTACCGCCGGCTTGAAATCCAGCTCCAGGCGCATTCTTGGGTCGATGGACGCATTATCCTTTAGGGTCATATTACCGCCGGAAGACGGTTCTTTCAATGCCTTGTCCTGGGTTGAAGGCGCCTCTGTGTATGCCTCAGCGTATTTATAATTTTGAATGCATCCTGTTATGCAAGAAAGCATTAGAATAAGAAGCACCAACAGAACCGGAAGCAATACAGACCACGAGGCTTTGACCCTCAAAGAATCGAATGGGCAACATTTGGAATAAATTGGAGAATATTCTGGAAATAAGAGACTTGAAAGATACTTGAAAAGTAAATTTTTGCCCATTTGATGACCCCTTTGCTTCTAGTGGAACTCGCATCCTACCCGTGAACTTCTCTTGCCTCCTCCCGAAGACACTAACCAGTTACTATCAAACATCCGTCCTCCTAAGATTTAAGCCTGATCGATGAATCAATATCGGCTGGTGTATATCATTCGGAGTATTCGACTTGGTTTTATCCTGATCTGATTCAACAGATAGTGATAGATACTGACAGCAAGATTCATCGGTAGTTGCTAACTCTGTCAGAACAAGGCATACTATTGAGTTCTTATCGAGTGTTGATACATTCGAGTGGAGATCCCATCGCGGTTGATGCTCGTTACCGGATTTTCGTTAACGGGACTTAGCTACTGGTTCAGGACAATTGTGAGATAGCTCGTTACTTCAATGCGCTAATCACTCTTAGCGCCGCGTCAACGCAGTCTAGCTGAGATCTGAGTCGGCACAGGTCTTTCTCCTCTTTGATGTCTAATGCAAGATCCTTTAGCCTTAATAGAACCGCCATTCTCACCGATTGCTTAGTTATCTCGAACTCGCTGTCATGCGAAGATTCACCCGAATTCTGAGCGAGCCTTTCAGACTCCAGATTGGGGACCTTGAGAGGCTCCATGCTCGATGATAAAGCTCCTTTGACGCCAGCACTAATCCTACTGGATTCCTTGGTTTCATCAGCATCTTGGGATACAACTGCATCAGTTTCTCTAACTGGCATGTTACCTGGCTTTACAGAGCTGGAAGAACAAATCGGACAAACGATCTCCCCTTTGCACCTGAACAATGGTGCACCGCAATCGTGATGAGTAGCCAGCATCGTACATCCTTTTTCAAGGAACCCGGTTATCCTCTTCAATTTTTCTTCCTCATTCATTTAATATCACCAACACACTGACGCCACTCCCACATACGTTTAAATACAACAACTATAACATCATCTCAAGCTAACTAGGAAGGGCACCATCATTAACCTTTTTGCCCTCCTGGAGTATTGGTGGTGAATTTTACGACTGCGGATAAGGTCCTAAAACAATGCGTCGAGGTCTTAGAACGCATCATGAGCGATGATGCAGTCCCCCGAAACATAAGGCGGTCTGCTGAGAACGTCAAAGGTATTCTGATGGACGAGAAGGTGAGCGAAGCAATAAAAGCTGCATCAGCAATTTCTATACTCGACGAGATAAGCAACGATCCCAACATACCCCTTCACACCAGAACATTGATCTGGAACGTGGCAAGTCAACTTGAGACTATACCCGTTGGTTGATCCCAAAGCTGAGAACGACTGATGTGAAGTGGCAATATATTATATGTATGAGTAAATATAGAATAATAATCTATGTGATTGGGATCCCAAAAACTTCCCATTAGAGGGAGCAATGCAAAAGACTTAAAGGGAACGCTTTTGCCTGCACTCTGCTATAAAAAGCTTGTCCATAAATTGAGTTAGTCATTATCGATCAAGAATTAGATATCGTCAAGGTAGGGAGACCGCATCATTTCCACTGGAACTTAGTCTGAGCATGATTCGACTAACACTATTTTAGACAAAAAACCAAGCTCTACGTTGCTTTCATCTTTTGCACTTGAGCCAAATGCTTCCGTTTTGGGATTTTACTAATGGTTGAGGATTCCTAAAAACCTACAGAAGTTCGTCAAGCTATTATGTACTGCTTATATGTGATGGGGTAAACCAGAGGTTAATAGGAGTCCTCAGTTCTAGGATTCACTGCTAATGTTAGAGCTCTGAGTCCAACTAAAAGAAACTCGATTTAATGAGGCTCCTTGTCTAAACAAACACTCACCTGAAAAATAAGATACAATTTTGGATATAATCTGATTATTTGAATAAATTGTGATGATGAAAGTGAACGTCTTCTTTCTTGCTTAAACTAACAGTAATTTATTTTCAATATCCAGATTAATTCGCGAATTTTGGGATTAGAAAATAGCTCATGCAGAACAGTGAAGATAAAAATGTGAGGCATAGATGACGATGACTAACGAGCTACCCAAGTTGTTTTTCGAAATGCTAAAAGAGAAGACGAACTTAATTTTTTCCTTTAGAAAAGTTTAAGTATAACCAATTACATATCAACAAATGACCAAATTTATTTTCAATATTTATCACAACATAGGACGATAAATTTATTCTTTCTCCACTAGAAACAAAGGGGTAGGGCGGTGGGGTCTCCACTGGAAACGAAGGGGCGTACACCATAACTCTTAATAAGATCTCGGTCTATGGAAAGCAATTTGAGGGGAATCAAAGTGTCCGTGCCTAGTAGTGGATTATTCGCAGATTTATTGGCTCAAGGTGGTATATTTCAAACTAGGGATGTTCTTAGGCCCACATATACGCCTAGCGAATTGCCTCACAGAGAAGAACAAATCAATAGCTTAGCTTCGATTCTTGTACCGGCACTTAGGGGAGAAACTCCTTCTAATGTCCTCATTTACGGCAAGACCGGGACAGGCAAAACTGCAGTGGCAAAATACGTAGGTAAAGAATTTGAAGAAGCCAGCTTCGGAGTAAAATGTATAGTAATTTATATAAACTGCGAAGTAATAGATACCCAGTACAGAATATTAGCACATCTAGCTAGACACTTTGACAAAGAGATACCCATGACAGGCTGGCCTACTGATCAAGTCTATGCTGAGTTCAGAAATGCCTTGGATGAAGAGAAACGTGTAGTTGTAATAATGCTGGATGAAGTTGACAAGCTGGTCAAAAAGGGAGATGACGTGCTTTATAATCTATCCAGAGTAAACTCAGACCTTCTCCAGACCAGACTTAGCCTAATCGGCATCTCTAACGATTTGAAGTTCACAGAGTTCTTGGATCCACGGGTAAAGAGTTCTCTTGGTGAGGATGAGATAATCTTTCCACCGTACAATGCAGAGCAGATCAGAGACATCCTGGAACAGAGGGCCGGTATCGCCTTCAGACCAGGGATGCTGACAGAAGAGGTAATACCGTTATGTTCGGCTTTTGCTGCTCAGGAGCATGGAGATGCCAGGAGAGCTCTGGATCTTCTTAGAATTTCTGGAGAGCTAGCTGAGCGAGAACGCAGCACTCTGGTTACAGAAGAGCATGTTCGACAAGCAAGGGAAAAGATCGAGCAGGATCGAGTAGATGAAGTGATCAAAACCCTGCCCACTCAGTCCAAGCTAACCCTGTATAGCATCATGCTCCTGGAAGAGCAGGGCACCAGGAATATCACCACGAGTGCCGTCTATAACATGTACAAGCAGCTTTGTCCCATGGTGGACACAGATTTCCTCACTCATAGAAGGATAACTGATCTGATAGCGGAGTTGGACATGCTTGGTATCCTACACACAATAGTGGTCAGCAAAGGTAGGTACGGCAGGACCAAGGAGATAACTCTGAGTATTCACACGAGCAAGCTCAAGGCTACACTGCTTCAAGATTACCGGCTGAAAGACTTAGCTGGTGTGACCGTGCCTATGCAGGCTAGGCTTTGTCCATAACTCCCGATCTATTATCGAAGAAGGGATAATAGAAGCAGCCTTCACATTTTCGAACTATTCTGGCTTTTACAGGTAGGATGCCCTTTCTCCTTTGTGCCTTAAAAGTATAAAATATTTAGAGATAATTAGAGAAAGATAGAAATATTATATAGATTTATGAAAACTACGTTCTGACTAAAAAAGGGGAAGAGCGTTATATTGCTTGGCATACAACCGTTTTAAAAGACGATAAAGGCCGCATCATCGGCACGCTCAGCTCAGGAGAAGATATTACCGATCGCAGGCGAGCCGAAGAGGCACTCAAGGAAAGCAAGGAGAAATACCGTAATCTGGTGGAGCGGGCAAATGATGGCATCACCATAATCCAGGATGGAACAGTTCGATATGCTAATCCAGCTTTAGCGAAATTATGGGGCGATAGCGTTGAGGAGATCGTCGGAAGACAATTTACTGATTTTATCGATCGCGACGAAATTCCAAAAGTGGTCGAACGCTACCAGCTGCGCACGGCAAACAAAAACGTTACGCCAATATATGAAACAATACTCAGGCGCAGAAACGGCACTGAGATCTTTGTTGAGCTAAATGCAGGCTTGATTACATTTCAGGGATCGCCTGCAAATCTTGTTATCATCCGGGACATAACAGAGCGCAAACTAGCAGAGATGGCTTTGCAGGAGAGCGAAGAGAGATTCCGACGGCTAGCTAAGAATGCCCCAGATGTTGTATTCCGCGTTGAAATCCTTCCTGAACCTTGCCTTTCCTACATTAGCCCGGCAATAACACGCTGCTTCGACTATACTCCAGACGATTTCTATGCCATTCCAGAACTTGGCTTCAAGCTAGTCCATCCCGACGACTTGCCTCAGTTTAACTCTCTTACTAAGGGTGAGATCCCGTCTGATACATTCTTTACTATACGCTGGCTGAGCAAGATGGGACGTACATATGGGCTGAGCATCTCAGCATGTCGGTCTACGACGATTTCGGTAATTTGGTGGCGGTTGAATCTATTGCCCGTGACATCACTGAGCGCAAGAAGGTGGAGGAAGCCTTAAAGAATTCTGAGCAGGAAAAAGCAGCTATCCTGGGCGGTCTGAAGAATGTGGCAGTCGAGTACCTCGATCCTCAAATGCGCATCATCTGGGTCAATGAAGCTGTACAAAAGTCACTTGGCTTCTCAATGGAGGAGATGCAAGGCAAGTACTGCTATGAACTTATTGAAGGTCTCAAAGAGCCTTGTTCCGGCTGCACGGCTATAAGAACCCTCCACACGGGCCAATCTCAGGAAGGGGAGCTTATCACTCCCGATGGCAAAACTTGGATTTCTTGCAGCAATCCTACCAAGGATTCCACAGGACAGGTAACCGGCGTGGTCCAAGTCGCGGTAAACATTACCAGTCGCAAGCGAGCAGAAGAAGCACTGAGGAAAGCCCACGATGAACTGGAAACGCGAGTCAAGGAACGAACTGAGGAGTTGGCCAAGAAGAACGCGGAGATGGAGCGGTTCACCTATACAGTCTCTCATGACCTGAGAACTCCTCTGATAAGTATCAGCGGTTTCTTGGGATTCATCGAACAGGATGCACTGAAGAACAACCTGGACCGGTTGAAGAACGATATTCGGATAGTAAATGAATCAGTTTCCCAGATGGACAGGCTTCTGCTTGGAACCCTGGAGCTGAGCCGGATCGGTCGAGTGGTCAACCTACCAGAAAATGTGCCCTTTGGGGAGATCGTCGAGGATTCTTTCAGACAGATTGGATTGAAGATAGAGTCCAAGAGATGCAAGGCAACTGTTGCTCAGAATTTGCCTGTAGTTCATGTAGATCGAATGAGGATTGCTGAAGTTCTGGTCAATCTAATAGAAAACAGCATAAAGTACATGGGGCTTCAGGCGAATCCAGAAATAGAGATCGGACAAAGGATCGATGGAAAGGATAGAACCTTTTTTGTCCGGGATAATGGAATTAGCATAGACCCCGGCCAGCACGACAAAGTCTTCGAGCTTTTCTATAAAGTGGATAAGAAAAGCGAAGGAACGGGAGCAGGTCTTGCCATTGTCAAGAGGATTATCGAGGTCCATGGTGGATGTATCTGGATAGAGTCTGAACTGGGAAAAGGGTGCACAGTTTGCTTCACACTGCCACTTGCCTAATGGCCGATGAAATTCTGGCGATGAAACAACCTCCTGCATCCTACAGTTGTATATTTGAATGCATTCCTGTGATACCTAGGGAGGTTGGCCGAGTTTAAGAATAATCTGAACTTTTTGCCATGATAGACAAGCAAGCAATAGGATTGTATTCGCTTGCAGGAAGTCGATACAATTCAATGGCACCAATCCGCCAACCTTATCATTACATCGTTATGAGGGAGGCGTTGGTTTCCCGCGGTCATTAGCTTCAAGGATCTACAGCCCTCCGCTTTTGATATTACCTTATCTTGGATCATCTTGTCGAGAAGCCATATAATTCCATGGACGTCAACACCTTCCTGCAATGCAGCCTTGCGCAAAGCATTGTCCCCTGTGAGAAGGGTTGTTTTTTCCTCAATGGCTAAGACAAGGGCGAAAAGGTCTATCCGACCTGGATGTTTAGGATATTTCTGCACCATTTCCTCAACTTAATCACCCCTTCACCAGGGAGTTCACGCTCTTTGAGACCATAGCTTTGGAGTTTCCAGCACCAAGGCAAGAGGACTTCCGCAAGGACGACATCAGGAACTATAAAGCTGAAGATAAGGCGATAATNNAGTTAAAAAATTCAAGTTTCCCCTTGGTATCTTTCATCAGAACTACAAATTCTAAAAGATTATACATATGTAAGATCTGACCCATTCCGGCTGCCGAGGAGACTTAGAAATGCCAGCAATCCTTAAATGGTCGGATTGTCCGCGATGTGGCCGAGTATATCGCTTAAGTCCTTCTGGTATATGCAAATGCGGCACGGTCCTGGTGGCTAGGCCATACATCAGCGAAGAAAAGAGCAGCGAGGACGTACCGCTAAATTCTGAGGTGGCTTCACTCCCGGGTTAATGCTACCAAAGCTGAAGATCTGGAGCTAAATGCTTTTTTGTGCTCAAGAACCTTATGTGTCCTGGAACTTGATTAGGCTAAGACTGGACAAATAAGGCTAATTGGAAACTGGATGGCAGGGCTAGGCTGGTCTGATTGTGGAGGGAAGACAGTGGCCAGGTTTCCGGCTATATATGTGCTCAGTAAAAAAATTTATATAATATTTTAACCAGATGCATTGCCTGCATCTGCTGCGAATATCGTCCAGGGCCTAGTAGGTCGGTCTTTCAGATAGCCCTTCAGATCACTGTACTGGATATGCTCTTTCAGGAACTCAGAAGCATCGAACGGCAATCCTGATGAGCTCCCCCACCTTGCCCAGAAGCTCATATTCTTGGCCATGGTGGCGTTGGCCACCTTCCCATCGACAGTGCCATCAGGATAAAACGGCGGATCCACGTCGCCTGGGTACTCCTCAGCATCGAGCTCATAATGCCCATCAATGGTCCTGGAGCTCGGGTTGATCTTCTTCAGGTAAACGTCATAATGGTCGGCCAGAATGGCTTTAGCTACATCGACATTTATACGGCCGTAATTCTCATCCATGAGTTCCGTAAGCCTCACCTGGCGAGCACCCTCTGGATGGCGTATGTCTGCGTAACCCGTACTGGAACACTCCAGGTTCCTTATCCTGGGGTCGGTAGGAGCATTGAAGCCTATGAAATACCCATCCCTGGTCCTGGTTATATTCGAGTAGTTGAGGCCGAGCTCAAAGCGCATTATCTCGCCCGTGTTAGTATCCCCCAGAAGCCACGAGTCGGCAACTCCTCCGCTTCTATTTTCCGAGAGGATATTCACGAATTGGTCCATCGTATCGGCATATTGCATGGCCTTTCTGACCCTCAAGAACGAAGGCGCCTTATAGGGCTCGTAGGATTCGAACCCCCCAATGGTCGTCTCAGTCCCCACAAGGCCGGCGTCGGTCACAAAGAAATCCGTGAAGCTGTCGATGTGGCCTGGGATGGACTGCATGAAGATCCTGTGGCCCTCGGCTGGCTTAATGTCCAGGATCATGTTGTAGAACTGGCCTATGGGAAAGCCTTCCCAGGTGTTGTGAGCTATGACGATCCTTCCGTCGCTAGTGGCATTTCCCGTGGCTATGAAGGCACTGCATCGACCCTTGATGGCTTTATTGCCCGTGGACTGTATTTCTTTAAGCTCATTTTCCCACCAGTAATCTGTAAGCTCTGAGTAACCGTTCCAGGCCAGGATATCCTGCCATGTCAGATTGATCTTCCGGGCATTAGCCCCCGCAGCTATCCCTTTGATCTCCTGAAGGTACTCCGGGTCCATTTGGGAGATGAAGAGATCCTCGCTTGCGTTGACGAAGAATTCCCAATCCTTTCCCGTATCCCAGAGAGTCATGTACCTGATGGTTTTCATGATCTCTCCAAGCTCGGGTGCTGCCAGGTAGCCATACTGAAAACCCCTATCGTAGGGCTCTCCTTCTATATGGATGTAGATCCATCCATCTTTATCAAAACGGTAACCTTTGTGGTAGCGGTTGATATTTTCTGGCTGGTCTGCAGCCACGGCTGTGCTTATTGTGATCGCAATCAATACAACCATGATAAATGCAGGCCATAAAGATCTCATATACCCGACTCCTGGTGCTGATTACTTCAAGTCCAAGGTTTTTTTCTGACTTGGTCAATAATCAGGACAGTATTCTTCCACGATTTGAAAATTAAAATTGGCGAAGATGGTTCAGAAATCATCTTTGGTCTTAACCGATTTTACCTAGCTGGCTTTGCACCGCATGATGCTTCTTCTAACTCCTTCTTCGAAATCCTTAAGGGTGGTCTCATTGGAGTCGATGGCGCCAATTTTCTCTTTAGCTCGGCCATGATATGTCCTCCTAGCTGTTGGGCTATAAGGATTGTGAAAAGGATTGTGATTCAAAAGAAGAAGGTATATTTTGACTTCCAAAAATTTCGGAAATATTTTTAACTCTATAAAACATAATTATTATCTATGATAAAAGAAGAGTACAAGCAAATGTCCTGTAGCGACATTGGCACAAGATGCGGATTTCAGGTAAGGGCGAAATCTGGCGATGAGATCATGGAGCATGCAAAAATGCATGCAACAAAAGCCCAAGGCATGAAAGAGGTGTGGCCAGAAACGGAAATGAAAATCAAGGCTGCTATCAAAACCGTGTCGGTAGATATGTCCGAGAGCGTTCCGAAAGAGAGTATCCTCACAACTCGGCAAGATTTCAAATTTAAATGAGGCATATCAAAAAAATGCCCTAGAATCGATGAGAAATAACGTGAGCTAGCAATCCCTTCCCGATTTCGCTGATATATGCAGCGAAATGTAGCTCTACGTTGCTTTTGTACTGCATTTGTGTTTCCTCTTTAAGGATGACTAAGAATGTGATAAAACAAAATTTATTTATGCTATTGAATTGTGAGAAATACTGTCTACGATCTTTTTTGCCCAATCAATTAATAGGCTCTTAATATAATCATCAACATTGTCCAGCATGGACCTCCCAGGAAGGTGATAGAAGCGAGAACCAGTTGGACTGCGCAATACTTTTACGTTAACAGAGAAGTTTTTGCGTTTCCGCCAATCAACGATGTCATACTTGGATGTGAGAAATCCCTTTTCTTCCAAGTCTTTGAGAATAGGCTGTAGTTGAGATTGGTCCATTAGCGCTTTTCTGACTGTCGGTCAAGCTAACAGAGATTAAGGGTAAGCTCGTTGTGGGGCTGAGGGATAACCGATGACCATCAGCCAGCTCTCGGAGAAGCTCACGCCAGTGCTACCGCCTGGCCAGGAAGAGGCCAGGGCTAAGAGCTGGTGGCAGTTCTGGAAGTAAAAGGATAAGCGAAGGGACTAAGAAGGTATGACGGAAGATAGAAAATGGCACGTCCCTTCACCAAATTATAATTATTAATGCTTAAATTATTTCATCCTATCTTATGTTTTCTTATGTAACCATGCTAATATTTGGATCTGTCTAGGTTACATAAGAACTGCACTCTGAGGATTCCTATTAACCTCTGATTTTGATCAAAGCTTTATAAGCACTATTTAAAGCCTATGAATTTTTGGCAGGTTTTTAGGAATCCTCCTCTTGATATTATCATAAATCCCCGAAAATTAAATTTTGAAATGACCTTTACGACCATGATCTGTGACCTTGATGCGTAAGCTTCGCCAGAGATCTCCTCATAACTATGGTATGGCTAGGCAAAAGCGAAGAACTGGTGGAAGAGGCAGCATTAAAGGATTGTTGGCAAACAGGAAGAATTGATATTGCTAAGAGGAAGGGAAGCCAGGAATCCATTTTGCAGGAATGGACAATCCTCCCCACCACGCAGAGATCCAGGATTGATTAAGATATCCACCTTTCATCGACTTAAAATCTACAAAACGGTCCCGCCGAGAAGCCAACCGAATCAGAGAAGAATAAGTACGTTCGATGGGATACTCCGATGGCTTCAGAAGTCGATGACGAAATCAAACGCATGAATGCTGAGGGGAAGACGAGTCGAGAGATCTCCGAAGAGCTAGCAAAACGTGATATTTTCCTTACATGGCAGCGGGTACAAGGCAGAATCGCATCCATGACCAGAAAAGGGGCCAAGGAAGCCCACCTGACCCCCAAGGATGAAGGCAAGACACCTGAGATAAAATCAATCCAATCCAAGCTCGAATCGGCCAGGACAAGCCAGCCGGTTGAGCCAGCCGCCGAGTCTGATATCCCGCCCAAGATTCTCAAGAGGATCAGAGAACTTGAAGAAGAGGAGTATACTCCTGCAGCCATCTCAACAAAGATCTGGACGGAGACAGGTCTGGTGATCGAGGAGACGCAGATAATCGATGCTAGGCTGAACAAGCAGAAGGGAATATGATGAAGCTCCGTACCAAGTTTGCTCTCCTAGAAATCACATACCCATTGGATCTGTAGATTAAAATAAGTTCTTAATGACCTTTAAGGCCCTGATCATCTCCTTCGATGAATCATAGAGGAGGACATTTAAGCCGCCTCCTCAGGTAAGCACGGCTTGAGTCCGCCTTTGTGGATCAACTCCAGAGGCTCGCTTTCGGCCTCCTCACGGACTATCCTGACCATTCTCTGATAGCTCTCTTAGGCATCTTGCAGAGGTTCCTGTCGTGCTCCTCTTGGACCTGGGCTAGGGTTTTGCCACGTGGTTATGGTCTCGGCAAAATATTTCCTCTGATGCTTGCACGGCCCTCCGCGATAGGTGAAGCTCGGGCAACTGCAGGCTTTGGGCGTGACTACGTAGTATCTATCCTTATTATTTGATATCACGAGGACAATTTCGCCGCTCAGCCTGTAAAAGGAGGGCATCTCTGCTGGCTCCTGGCCATGGTTAAAGTAGGCAATCAACTGCTTTACTGCTTCAACTCGTTGCGTTGATGGGCTTTAGCCCTCGAAAATGGTTTTATTCATCATTGGTTCTCGCCATAGCACTACTTAGCACTACCACTATCTAAGCCTACTGGAGAATACCGAGTAGCAAGATATTAAACGAAAAGAGCTAAATTATAGAAACATGCCGGTAAAAAAAATCAACATCAGTATAAGCCCGGAGACCTACGAAGCGGCGCTAAAACTAGTAGAATCCGGTGACTACAGGAATGTGAGCCATTTCTTTGAGCAAGCAGGCAAAAAATTAGCACGTAAAAAGCTTGCAGAGAAAAGCGAAAACCCTTGTGAGGCTTCCGCTTAATCCCTGAGTCATTCACGTTTGGCGAGAACCGAATGATCATAATATAATTTCAGCTCTAAAAACATTATTGTTTACTTAGTATTTATATGCGCTGATCGGGATTCGAACCCGAGTTTAGGCGTTGGCAACGCCTAGTGATAACCGCTACACTATCAGCGCGTCTGCCCCTTGGGGCACCACCCCCATTTACCTTCTAAGGTAAAAACATTGCGGGAGGATGCAGGTGTCCAGAACTGGCTGCCTCAGAGAGACGAATTCGGTTGCGTAGGCAGAGGAACCTGTTTGCACACCTTTTATCTACCATGAGTCGGACTTAACTATTGGTGAGTTCGGTTGCATGACGTCATAATAGTGGGAGCTGGTCCGGCAGGACTAACAGCGGGCATGTACTGCGCCAGAGGCGGAAGGAAGACGCTAGTCCTGGGAAACATCTACGGATCTCAGCAGTCTATGGGAGGCGTCTATGAGAACTATCCAGGCTTCCCGGATGGCGTAATGGGCATAGAACTATCTGAAGCGATGCTTGCCCAGGCCCAGAAGTTCGGGGTCGAGTACCAAGCGGAGATGGTGCAGAAAATTGTTCACCTTGGTGATGTTTTCCGGGTTAAGACAGAGAACTGGCAGTACGAGGGCAAAGCCATTATACTCACCATGGGTGCGAGCCATCGCAAGCTGGAAGTGCCTGGAGAAAAAGAGTACGCCGGCAGAGGTATATCTTACTGCGTCCATTGCGACGGGGCACTTTTTAAGAACAAGACTGTGGCTGTGTTGGGCTACGGCAACGGTGCAGCCAGGGGAGTTCTGTATCTTGCCAACATCTGCGAAAAGGTCCACCTCCTGACGCCAAAGGTGTCTCTGATGGCTGAGGCGATTTATCTGGAAAGGATCGGAAAATTGACCAACTTCACTGCCACCTACGGCGCAGAGGTCATTGAGATAGTGGGAAATGAAGTTGTTTCCGGCATAGAGTTCACCGTGGGGGAGACTCCCAGGTCTTTGAAGGTGGATGGTGTCTTCGTGGAGATGGGAATGGAGCCCAACACCGAACTGGCGGAGGGATTGGGGCTTGAAATGACTAAAGGGGGTTATATAAAGGTGAACCGGCTCAACCAGGAGACCAGCATGCCCGGTGTCTTCGCCGCGGGAGATGTCACCGGTGGAAAGATGCAGGTGGCCACGGCCGTGGGTTCCGGTGCCTCGGCTGCCATAAGCGCCATGCAGTACCTAGGATAGATCATGGCCTCTACAGAAAAGCGCCTCGATCCTACAAGGCCTGTGGCGGTTTGGTCCTCTCAAGATCTTCTGAACGGACAACCTGTGAAGTCCTTAACGATTATCCTGAGGACTGTGGGCTGTAGATGGAACAGATGCACCATGTGCGGCTACGCCAGTGAAGGAGCGCCCGCTACGGCTGAGGATCTGATGGTTCAGTTCAATGCGGCCATGAAAAAGCTCTCGGGCGATGATCGTGTGGTCAAGATCTACACAAGTGGGAGCTTTCTCGATCCTCTGGAGATGCCAGAAGAGGCTAGGGCAAAGATCCTGGAGGATCTTCAGAGCCGCGGCATAGAGAAGTTGGTCATCGAGTCCCGGCCGGAGTACATCACTCAAAATCGCGTAGAGGAGTGTTTGTCCAGTATAAAAACTGAGTTTGCTATAGGCTTGGAGACTGCCAACGATCTTATCCGTCAGAAGATAATACGCAAAGGATTCACCTTCCAGGAGTTCATCGATGCAGCGATGACCGTGCACGATATGGGCGGAAAGGTCAAAGCCTACCTTTTGCTCAAGCCTCCCTTTCTCTCCGAAGGTGCGGCCATAAGGGATGCTATCATCTCGGCCAAAGCCGCGAGGCAGCATGCTGACATTCTGTCACTCAATCTCTGNNCAACATCCAGCGGGGTACCGTAGTGGAGCGTCTCTGGGAGCATGGTGAGTACAGGCCGCCTTGGCTATGGTCTGCTGTGGAGGTGCTAAAAAACGTCTCTTATCCTATCATCTGTGATCCTGTTGGCGCAGGCGCCAGGCGAGGGCCTCATAACTGCGGCGAGTGTGATGCAGCCATCGCGAAGGCTATCAGAAGCCATGACCTGACTCAGGACCCAGGGATCTTCGACGATCTGGATTGCAACTGCAAAGTAGCATGGCAGAAGATTGTGGAGCTGGAGGAGCAGACCTTCGGAACGCCGCTCGTGTGAAGTTGGATCAGCCTTGGACACCGAGATCACTCTTCTCTATCGAATAAATATCAATTACTTTCTGAATTCTCATGCATTCTGGTTAGTTAATTCCCGAATTCGCTGCTCATTTTTCGGGAAAGTGAATTTTAGGAAGACTGATCATCAACGGCACCATCTATTATAATTATTATAATGTCCCCTTAAGTCTTGCATTTTTGTAGATAAGTTGAAATATTTTGAAGTATAAATGCTTAAGTAGTGACCTTCAATGTTTAAAAAGATTTTAGTACCGACTGACTTCTCGGCATATGCCCGTAAGGTCCTGGAGTGCATAGGCGATATTCCAGGGCTAACTGAGGTAGTGCTTTTGAACGTGGTTGCCAGGGACCCTCTGGCCAGAGTTTGGGACCCGGTGGCTGAGGCCAAGGAAGCGGAGAAGAAGCTCGCAGTAGAGAAGAAGTACTTCAAAGCGCCTGGGGTCAACATAAAAGTAAGGGCAGTCTCCGCGTTGGAAGGAGACATCCCAGATGCGATCAACCAGATAGCGAAAGAAGAAGATGTTCAGATAGTGGTCATGGGAGCTCGCGGAAGGAGCCTCATAAGCAGCGCCCTTCTGGGAAGTTCTTCCAGGAACGTTCTGCGCTTTGGCGACAGGCACCTTTTGATCATGCGCTACAGGTTGCCCGGAGAATCTGACCTTGGGCCTGTAGGCCCCAAAGCTACCTGGGTCAAGATTGCAGAGCCTCCAGAGGTGGAGACTATGGAGAAGTACTGTGCAAGGGTTTTCTTCAAGGTTCTGGTTCCCACCGACTTCTCTCAGCCTGCAGAGGCGGCCATATCCTTCGTCAAGGAGATCGGAAACATAGGTGAAATCGTATTGTTGCACGTTGTCTCCAAGGGTGAGTCGAAAGAGGAGATAGACGCGACAATGAAAGAGTCCACAGAAAAGCTCAATGGGATCGCTACGGAGCTAGGCAAAGGCGGCATGAAGGTAACGCCTCGCGTAGCTGTGGGTAGCCCGGTTGATATTATACGCTCCATGGCCGAAGAGGAGGATGTTTCGCTAATAGCGATGAGCTCCGTAGGCAAGGACACTCTGAAGACAGGCAGGATTGGAAGCAGAACCTACGACGTGGCGAACAGCGCAAAAAGGCCCGTCCTCGTGGTCAGGCTAAAGCCGGTCTTTGAAGCTAAATCGGCATGAAATAGTCTATTTTATCTTTTTTTTTAGTAATCCAGCAGTTAGAAATTGATAGTTGCCATTAATGGGATTGATTTAGCCTATCTTTAGCTATTCGGGTTTTTTGTGACCTATTCTTCATAAGATAGGTGGAAGGACTTCGACACCCATGGAATGATCGGTAGATCAATCCCTTTGCCTTATCTAGGTGTCTCTTAACCCTATTCCTTTTAAATAAGGTATTTATCATGATCTGAAACGAAAACCAAAAACGTTTAATATAGTAAGTACATCAACGTAGCAAACTCTCCCTTAGGAGAGCGGATGTAGGATAGAGAAAAGAGGTGGTCTTTATGGTAGAGATTGCGGGACAAGTAGTAACCGCAGTAGATATAGGTTTAGCATTGATATTCGTGATAATATGTGCGGCACCTTTCAAGGTGAAGATAGTTGAGAAGAACCTTGAGGCATTTTTATTCGTTATGGGTGCAGTTGCTGTAACTATAACCACCGGTGTTGTCTCGAGCTCTGGGATTCACGGCTGGCGAATGGACCTGATAGTGTTGGCGGCGAGTGAGCCAATAATAAAAGGCATAGTTCCAGCTGTGCTGATTGCAGGCATCATATTCTTCTATGGAAAGAATGCCTTCAAGAGCGTTATGAACGGCATGGTAAAATCAATTCCAATGCCTGTTCTGGTCTTCTTGATTGTATTCATCTGTGGAATGATATCCAGCGTTATCACGGCTATAGTCACGTCGCTGTTCCTTGTAGAGATCGTCAACCTGATGCCAATGGAGCGCGTGAACAGGATCAACCTGGTCATTCTCGCTTGTTTCTCAATTGGTCTTGGAGCAGTTCTCACTCCACTGGGTGAGCCGCTGTCCACCATTGCCATAACTAAGCTGCAGGGTGCGCCATATCATGCAACATTCTGGTATCTCTTCGATCAGCTAGGTGTACTAATAATCCTGGGTTGTGCGATATGCGCAGCATTTGCAGCATTCTACGTGGGCAAAGCCGGCAAGGCAGAGGTCAAGGATATTACTGAAGAGGGAGGCCTTCGAGAGGTCATCGTCAGAGCAGTTAAGGTCTACGTATTCGTGGCCGCTCTGTTCCTGCTCGGCGATGGAATGAACGTTCTCATCGACAAGTACTTCACCCACATCCCCTCAATGGTGCTGTACTGGGTGAACATGGTCTCGGCCATCTTGGATAACGCCACCTTGACGGCTGCGGAGTTGTCTCCAGCCATGAGCCAAGCTCAGATCAATGCTGCATTGATGGGTCTGCTCATCTTCGGCGGAATGCTGATCCCCGGTAACATCCCCAACATCATATCCGCAGGGAAGCTCGGCATCACCAGCGGCGAGTATGCCAAGCTGGGAGTTCCGTTTGGACTTGCGCTGGGTGCGTTCTTCTTCGTGGTGATTTACATCCTGCACTTCACCCCAACATTGGGCCTCGGATCTTAAGCGGTGCGAAAGCATCGCTTTCTTTCACCATTTTTTTGAATTTTTAAGAGCAGTCTTGGGTTCTTTCGTTAATCGCAGTCTGTCGTTTTAAGTTTAATAATTTTCTAAGTATTTTATAAAATTGGCTTTGGATTTAGCTAGCGAGGTATTACTAAAAACCCGCCAAGAATTAACGTTTTGCATTATATGCTGAGTATAAAGTCATGCCAAAAATCCGAGGTCATTAGGATTCTCTAGAATGTGCGTAACATAGAGACAAGGAATGGTCATTTGGTCTTATAGGGTAGACCAATATCTTCAGCGGTGAAATCCGATTAGCTTCTCAATCCATTTATCAAGCCTTTTTGCAGAAGAGCTTGGACCTTGAAACCGGCAATTTTGATTGATAGGATTTCATGACTGGTCTACCCTACTCCTACAGTTGAAATTAATCCTTTTTAACCTTTTTGGTAATTATGCCAAAAAGGTAAAATAGGTAGAATACCTAGTTTTTGATCTGTAATTAGGCAGAGTGAGATGCACAATAGGTTTGTCACCGATTGATGGGATTGAGGAAAGAGTGTTTCGCATAGTTCCTATTGAATGGTAACAGCTCTTCGGATAGATTGGTTAAGAGTTCGGCATTGACTTTGCTTAAACAGGAATACGAGGTGAACAAATGGCAGGAATTACAGATGTAATGCGTCAATACGAGAAAAATACCGAACAGATTCTTAAGAATAGACCAAAGCACTCCCAGGAATACGGGATCAAGCTTCCCGAGACGAGGAACGTCATAATCGTTTTGGCTGTGCTCGTTCTTGTTTTCGTATTCGCCTCCCAAGTGATGTAGAATTGGATCGCGAGAGGATGTTTGGTAACAATATCTTCATTTTCTTTTTATATTAATTCGCAATGGTGAAAGAGACCTATTGTTTTTTCCTCATAATTATGTCTGCAGCAATCACAGACGGGACTTTATTAATCTGGCAGACTGTTAATACACGAAAAAGCTCATCGCGTTGCATTGACGCAGTATTTTGAGCCACAAACAGCATAGCCCCCTGGTACCCTTCGTCGAGGAGGGCATTTTTGACGCTCTCCAGGAGCTCTTTGTCGATATTTAGCTCGATGGCACCGATATCCTTAATCACTTTATCCACTATTTCGCTGCCAATTTTTTTCTTTATATCTACAGAATACGTTGAATCCTGCACAAAATTCAATGCTTTTTTTGAAATTCCTTTTAAAACTAATTCAGACGCAAGCTTCTTCAGGGTTTTTCCTTGGAGAATTGCTTCAGCCTCTAATGCTTCATAGGCTTCCTGAGTTATTTCTATCCTTGTGTATTTGACATTAGCCATTTTACTCTTCCGGCCTCATTCCTATCATTTGATTTAATTGCTTACATATTCATAACTATTAAAGCCTGCTGAGCAAACGGAATTGATCCTAAGCCCAAGGCAATTCAAAATAAAGGTCCATTATGTCGTTAAACAAAATATTTCCTTTTCCTCTCTTTGTTCCAAAATTGGGCAAAAGAAATAAATACCTTTATGGTAAAAAAGGAAATTAACCAAATGGAGGAAAGAGAATGAAAACGAATGTGTTTCCTTACTGGATTGGACTTTGGGTATTAGCCATCATTCTTGTGTTAGTATTCGGTCATTGAGGATTACGATACGAATCGGACATTAGACCGATAAATGCTCATTAGACGGCAATCTAAATTAATATGAAATTTAAATGCAGTTTGGCGAGAAAGAAAATAAAATAAAACATCGTTCGTTATGCGCGTCCATACTTCGTTGTCTTTCTCGCCAGACCACCTCTTAATCCTTTGCTCAGAAGATAATTGAATGTCAGACATTGCTATCGAATTTATTTCACTCGTTTTACTGGTGGTTTGGATCGGGATGATGTGGGTAGTTGTTCGAAAAATAAAAAGGCGATAGATTTCAAATTTAGGGCTTAGCAAAGGAGAGGGGTTACTTTTAAATATTCCTTTCGTATTTAAGGTAGGCTTCATGGAGAATAGCTGGAGGGAAAAACTCCATCCGCGCATCTCCAAGAAGGATTAAAAGATGAGAATAAGTCCAGGCTCGATCATAGATTATCTGGCAGTGGTCTCTAACTTGCTGGCGTCTGTAGTGGCAGCAGCCACTACCAGTGGTATCAGCAGAGGAGATGCCTTTGTATCGACCTGCAGAAGTCTTTTAATTCCAAGCACTTTTGTCTCGGGCCAACGTACCCGATAAATTCAACGCCACACTAAAGCTGATTATTTGGCTATAATTAGCGAGCTTTAGTTGCAGCATATCTATTAAGAATATATTATGGACTATGTAAATGTCACCTGAATTTGTATATGTGGCCCTCCTGCTGGGCGTCTTGCTGGTACTGGCAGTTCCGACTGGAAGGTATATTGCGAAAGTTTTCAGCGGCGAACGTACGCCATTGACGCCGCTGCTCAGGCCTATTGAGAAGAGATTCTACAGCTTGCTTGGCATTGATGAGAACAAGGAGATGTCTTGGAAGACATATGCATCAGCGCTCATAGCCTTCAATATCCTGAGCGTGATAGCAGTATTTTTGCTGCAGGAAGCACAGGGTTGGCTTCCGCTCAATCCTCAAGGGTTCGGACCGGTCCGATGGGATACTGCAGTAAACACTGCCATCTCCTTCGTTACCAACACAAACTGGCAGGCTTACAGCGGCGAGCAGACAATGAGCTATTTGACTCAGATGCTGGGGCTGACTGTGCAGAACTTCTTATCCGGTGCTGTAGGAATAGCAGCCGCTATAGCCGTGATTAGAGGTTTCATCCGCAAAAATACAGCAACGATAGGAAACTTCTGGGTCGACCTGACCCGATCCGTACTCTATCTGCTGCTGCCTCTGGCTATCATCTGGGCGCTTGTGTTTGCATCTCAGGGCGTGGTTCAAACCCTGGGGCCCTACGTCGCCGCACAAACTCCCGATAGTGGAGAGCAACTAATCGCAGTTGGGCCTACGGCCTCACAGGATGCAATTAAGTTCCTGGGAACCAATGGAGGCGGATTCTTCAACGTCAACTCAGCCCACCCGTTTGAAAACCCGACACCTTTGACGGATTCCCTGCAGGTGCTGGGAATGCTGCTGATAGCGGCATCGCTGCCCTTTGCCTTGGGAGCGATGCTAAAGAACCGGGGGCAGGGCAGGGCCATATTCGCCTCAATGATGGTGTTATATCTGGCAGGGTTAGGCGTAGCCCTCTGGTCAGAGACGAATGGTAACCCCTTGCTCGATCATCTCGGCGTTGCAGGAGGCATTAACCTGGAAGGCAAGGAGACGCGCTTTGGCATAGTCCCAACAGTTCTCTTCGCCGAGTCTACGACTGTAACCTCAGACGGAGGAGTTGATGGGATGCATGACAGCTTTTTGCCACTGACGGGTCTGGTGCTGCTCTTCAACATGGCCATAGGCGAGGTGATCTTCGGAGGCGTTGGTGTCGGCCTGATAGGAATGATCTTCTATGCAATAATGACAATGTTCATTGCCGGACTGATGATAGGCAGGACGCCTGAACTCTTCGGCAAGAAACTAGAGCCCTCTGAGATGATCATGGCGGTCATCGGTCTTTTGGCACCATCAGTGACGTTGTTGCTACTCGCAACGCTAGCCGTAGTGCTGCCAGCGGGTCTGTTCAGCTTGAACAACGCAGGGCCCCACGGACTGTCAGAGATCATCTATGCCTTTGCATCGGCATGCGGCAACAATGGATCAGCCTTTGCAGGCCTTAATGCCAACACTATCTTCTACAATATGACTACGGCCCTGGGTATGCTGGTGGGCAGGTTTGCCACCATCCTGCCAGCACTGGCCATTGCCGGATCTCTGGCTCAGAAGAAAATAGTGCCATTTAGCGCGGCAACTCTGCCTGTCGCTCATCCCCTCTTTGTGGTAATGCTGGTCGGCACAGTGATAATTGTAGGTGCTCTGACGTTCTTCCCCGTCTTTGTACTCGGCCCGATACTGGAACACATGCTTCTTGGAGCAGGCAGGACGTTTTAGAGGGGGAAAAAAATGCACATTAACACATCTAACCTCTGGCAGTCCGACCTGATGAAACAGGCAATCAAGGATTCAATCCCAAAACTCGATCCCCGCACCTTGTGGCGCAACCCCGTGATGTTCGCAGTAGAGATGGGTGCAATCCTGACTACGATGATTACGGCACGCGACATAATCGCTGGCGGTAACTTCGGATTTGATGTTCAGATAAGCATTTGGCTTTGGTTCACAATACTGTTTGCCAACTTTGCCGAGGCCCTGGCAGAAGGTCGCGGTAGAGCCCAGGCAGAGAATCTACGTCAGGCCCGCAGCGAGGCTATAGCCAACAGGCTGCTGAATGACGGCAGTACAGAGCAGGTATCAGCGCTGGAGCTACGCAAGGGCGATTTAGTCCTAGCCAAGGACGGCGAGATCATACCCAGCGATGGAGAGATCGTGAATGGAGTCGCCCTGGTGGATGAATCAGCCATAACAGGCGAGTCTGCTCCAGTAGTCCGGGAAGCCGGAGGCGATCGGTGCGGTGTAACCGGCGGGACACGGGTCTTATCCGGGCAGATCAAGGTTAATATCACAGTAGATCCGGGTGAAACCTTCCTCGATAAAATGATAGGGATGGTCGAAAGCGCCAAGCGCCAGAAGACCCCCAACGAAAAGGCCCTGGAGATAATGCTCATCGGGCTGACAGGTCTTTTCATAGTAGTGGTCATCAGCCTGGAAGCCTTTGCAGGATACATGGGCCTGCTCGTCTCAGTGCCGGTGCTCGTCGCATTGCTGGTATGTCTTATGCCTACGACTATCGGCGGGCTGCTACCAGCCATAGGCATCGCCGGAATGGACCGGCTGCTTTCGCATAACGTAATAGCAATGAGCGGCAGGGCGGTAGAGGCATCAGGCGATGTGGATGTCGTTCTAATGGACAAGACAGGCACCATAACCCTTGGCAACAGAATGGCAACGGAGTTCATTCCAGCCGTGGGCGTGACAAGAGAAGAGCTGGCAGTGAACGCGATGCTCTCTTCCCTGGCGGACGAGACTCCTGAAGGCAGAAGTATAGTGGATCTCTCCAAGTCGCTGTTGAGCATCCGAGGAAGAGATATTCGACCTGCCGAGGGTTCGACATTCATCCCCTTTACCGCAGAGACCCGCATGAGCGGGATAGACATGGGCGGACGGGAGATCAGAAAAGGAGCCCACGACTCAATTGAAGAATATGTGAAATCCAAAGGCGGCAAGATGCCAGAAGATATCAGGGTTGCTGTGGACAGCATAGCAAAGGATGGAGGCACGCCTCTGGTAGTCTCTGACGGCATCAGAGTCCTGGGTGCCATCCGGTTGAAGGATGTGCTTAAAGAGAACATCAAGGAGCGCATCTCCCGATTGCGCACGGTGGGCATACGCTCGGTAATGATCACGGGAGATAACCCGATAACAGCCGCCGCCATCGCCGCCGAGGCAGGCATTGATGACTTCATAGGCCAGGCTCGACCGGAGGCCAAGCTGGAGGCCATTCAAAAATATCAGCAGGACGGGCACCTGGTGGCCATGATTGGAGACGGAACCAATGATGCGCCAGCGTTGGCGCAAGCCGATGTGGCAGTGGCCATGAACGCTGGCACTCAGGCGGCCAGGGAGGCGGCCAACATGGTTGATCTCGACTCCAACCCGGCTAAGCTGCTGGACATCGTGGAGATTGGCAAGCAGATCCTGATCACCAGAGGAGCCCTTACCACCTTTTCCGTGGCCAACGACGTCTCCAAGTACTTCGCCATCCTGCCTGCGATATTTGCAATAGCGTATCCCTCGCTGAACGTACTGAACATCATGCAGCTAGCTACGCCCACAAGTGCTGTCCTGTCGGCGATAATATTCAACGCTATCATAATACCAATGCTCATACCCCTGGCTTTGAGGGGAGTCAGGTATCAACCTACGTCAGTGACCTCGCTGCTTACACGTAATCTATTGATCTACGGGCTTGGTGGTCTGATTGTGCCCTTTGTAGGCATCAAAATGATCGATATGCTGGTAGTATTGCTACACCTGGAGTGAGAAGATGCAAGAGATTATCAAAGAGCTAAAACCGGCAGTGTCGCTTTTCATAGCTTTATCGGTGCTTACCGGCCTAGCCTATCCATTGTTCGTAACAGGAATAGTCCAGGTCGCAATGCCTGACAAAGCCAGCGGAAGTCTATTGTACGTGAACGGCACGGTTGTTGGCTCCGAACTCATCGGACAGAACTTCACAAGCCCCGGTTACTTCCACGGGCGGCCCTCGGCTGTAGGCTATGCCGGCAACAACTCAGGTGCCAGCAACTATGGGCCAACCAGTGCCAAGCTGATGGAGCAAGTGCGCCAAAGGGTCGGGCAGGTCAGACGCGAGAACGGGCTATTGCCCAACGCATATGTACCGGCTGATCTGGTGCTG
This sequence comes from Methanothrix sp., assembly GCA_003162615.1. GTDB lineage: Archaea > Halobacteriota > Methanosarcinia > Methanotrichales > Methanotrichaceae > Fen-7. The sequence continues at coordinate 33,933 of PMNG01000124.1, forward strand.
GCCTCGGGAAGCGGCCTGGACCCGCACATCAG
>PMNG01000145.1 GCA_003162615.1 Methanothrix sp.
ACGTAATATTGAGCAAGTACGAACTCACGGCCATCTGCAGCCCGAGGGATATCGCGACTACGATTATCCATAATATGAATACATCGAACTTGTTGTAGTTGAAAAAATTGATGCTGGCTTTGACGGCACCGATCGGGCCCAGGACATCGACCACTAAGGCGTATGGGACAGTGGCCAGCACCAGGGACATCACCAGCAGGTAAATGATGAGGAAGATGGCGCCCAGGGCAAGCAAGCCTATGACATTGGGATGCGTTTGTATATTATTCAACTCACTCAGGGGGAGCGATAGGAATCCCGGCAGCAGGAAGATCAACCCGGCTAGCATGATCAGGCCCATGAGGATTGATGCGACAAACATGTCCTGAAAGTGCCTCTTTCCTGCTGACCACATGACTCTAGTGCTGGTTTTTCCCTCCGTTACAGCCTGTTCGGCCATAGCAATGCCTCCTGCTGTAAAAGTAGGAGTTTACTAGGTAGGCCACCAGGATGAACACCAGGAATGCAGCGGCCAAGTCGGGCAGCATCGCTCCAAATCTGGATATTAACTTTTCAGGAGATGTTATGGATTCTAAGTTTTGAATCGATCCAAAAAGGACTGCTACGATTGCAACTAGGGGAGCTATCGCCAGCAGCGAGAATACAATGGCCAGCAGGAAAGGAACGCACAGGTTCAGGTTTCTTCTCCAGATGTCAAAACCTTCACCGATTAGCTTTCCTATGTCCTCGTACATCTGACGACTATCCTTCTCTCAGGCGTTAATAACTCTTCTGCGTCCAATCTGTACGTTTAAATCCATGCTACTCAAGTCCTTCCCAGATCGGATCTCCTACGTGATGAAGGGACTTGATGGCCTTTCCCTCTCCATGCATATCTTTTCCAGGGATCAAAGCCTTGCCTACTGCCAGTGGCTTTTTGTGCCGCTCTTCGGCCACTATCACAAGATCTCCTGCCTCAATCTCAGGATCGGCAGAGACTATACCGGGGTTCATCACATCGGCCCCATTGACGATGAAGCGCACCGCGCCCGAATCCACTATCACAAGCTTTTTCTGGGGATTGAGCTCAATTGCGCCCAAAACAGTTAAGAAGGGGCGATCCTCCATCACCATGATCAGCGGACGGCCATCCACGAAGATGAGGTCTATCTCCTCGTCGGTCTCCGCTAGCTCCAGAGAGGCCTTTCTCAGAGCGGATGGATCGCCCAAAAGGGGCTCGATGGCGGCGATTATCTTTCGGGCATCGCTCCCCTTGAGGTGGTGCTTGGATTTGATCTTCATGTTCAATAGGTAACCCGATAGGTTTAAATATGCAACGCGCAAGTTTGATTTCGAAGCTTTTGCGGTTATATCGCTGGAGAGAGGTTTAATGGGTCAGAGACCGCTTGATATTCTGAACGAATCATTAAATGGGCCTGTGATAGTCAAGCTCAAGGATGGAAGGGCCTTTAGAGGAGAGCTGCAGGGTTACGATATCCACATGAACCTGGTGCTCGATAGTACTGAGGAGATTGCAGAAGGAGCGGTCGCCCGTAAAATGGGAACCGTGATCGTGCGAGGAGACAACGTCGTATATATTTCGCCATGAGGTGTTCTAGATGACTAAAGGTACTCCATCAATGGGCAAACGCCATAAGGGGTCTCACATAAGGTGTAGAAGGTGTGGCAGCATTTCGTTTAACTTCAAGAGAAAGATTTGCGTTTCTTGCGGTTTCGGCAGGACTCCGAGGCTTAGAAGTTACAAGTGGATGAGAAAGGCCGACTATTAAGGGAGGCCGGGTTTGCACGACGCCTGCGGCGTAGTCGGAATATCCCTCAAAGACGAATACTGCAACGTAGCTACATCGATTTACTTTGCCCTTTTTGCTCTGCAGCACCGGGGGCAGGAGGCGGCTGGCATTTCCGTCCACGACGGTCGGGCTACTCGCATACACCGGGGTAGAGGATTGGTTTTCGAGGTCTTCGACGATGCCCAGATCTCCCTTCTACGAGGATCTGTTGGCATAGGCCATGTGCGTTATCCAACAACGGGCGGAGCTTGCTTAGAGAACTGCCAGCCTTTTTTAGTCAAATACAAAGATGGTGCCGTTGCTGTAGCTCACAACGGTAACTTGGTTAATTCCGCCCAGCTCAGAGAGCAGCTTGAGCAGTCCGGGGATATTTTTCACTCAACCTCGGACACCGAGGTGATTGCTCATCTACTGGTGAGGGAGCTGCTTAAGAGCGACCTTCAGGAAGCGGTCAAGGCCGTCATGCGAAAGATCGTTGGCTCCTACTCTCTGACAGTGCTGATGGGGGACACGGTGCTAGCCATCCGTGACCCCCTGGGCATTAAACCCCTTTGCATAGGCCAGCTAGAGACTGGATTGGTGGTTGCCTCGGAGAGCGCTGCAATAGATACTCTCAACGGCACGCTGATAAGGGATGTTCGGCCCGGAGAGATGGTGGTCCTCCGCCAGGGCGAGATGAAGAGCTATCAGTTGACGCGGCTACACAATCCCTCACACTGCGTATTCGAGTACATCTATTTTGCTCGACCGGACAGCATATTGGATGGCAAGCTGATCTACGATGTCAGGGTCAACATCGGAGCCCAGCTAGCAGAAGAGCATCCCGCAGATGCTGATACCGTTTCTCCAGTGCCCGACTCCGGAATAACTTTAGCCGTCGGCTACCATCAGCGATCAGGCATAAACTACCTTGAGTGCCTTATGAAGAACAGGTATATCGGCCGGACCTTCATCATGCCCGATCAGACCATGAGGGAGACGGCCGTTCGACTGAAGATGAACCCCATCCGGCCGCACATCGAAGGACACGAGCTCGTCCTGGTGGACGACAGCATAGTTCGTGGCACCACCAGCAGGAGGATTGTGGATCTGGTCAGGAGAGCTGGAGCCAAGAAGGTTCATGTCAGGATAGGGAGCCCGCCCATCATCGCTCCTTGCTACCTGGGAATCGACATGGCCAGCAGGGAAGAGCTTATCGCCGCATATAAGACCATTCCAGGTGTGGAGGCCGTGATCAACGCCGATTCTCTGGGTTACGTCAGCCATGAAGGACTGATCAAGGCCATTGGCCTACCTGAAGAGCATCTATGTATGGGCTGCCTTACCGGCGTCTACCCCTTGGAGATACCGGGCGAGAAGTGCATCATGGCCCAGACAAAGCTGACTGAGTATTTAGCTCAGCCATCATAAGCATAGCCTCATAAGCGTATAGTAGAAACTATTTTATCAATATATTTAAAAATTAAAAAATTAATATATCTGCAATTTAAAAGTTCGATTGGTCCTCATCTCCCGATCATCTTCTCCGTCTCCAGAACCTTTAGTGTGATCTTCATCACTGAGTCCGGGTTAATGGATATGGAGTCTATTCCCTCCCTTACCAGGAACTCAGCGAACTCAGGGTAATCGCTGGGTGCCTGGCCGCACAGTCCGCTATGTCTCTTGTTCCGTTTGGTTCCCTGGATGGCGAGGGAAACCATCTTCTTGACAGCTGGATCTCTTTCGTCGAACTCCTTGGCAAGCAGTTCGGAATCCCTGTCTATTCCCAGGGTTAGCTGGGTCAGATCGTTGGAGCCTATGGACATACCGTCTACAAGCTGACAGAACTCATCCACCATGATAACATTGCTGGGGATCTCGCACATGAGATACACTTTTAGTCCGTTATCGCCACTCTTCAGGCCGTTCTTCTCCATCTCTGCCAATACCTTCTTGGCTTCATCCACCCGACGGCAGAAAGGTATCATTACTATGACGTTGTCGAGACCCATAACTTTTCGGACTCGTTTGATGGCAGCACACTCCATGGCAAAACCCTCTCTGTACCTCTCATTGTAGTATCGAGAAGCTCCACGGAACCCTAGCATCGGGTTATTTTCCTCTAGCTCGAAGTCCTTGCCACCGATCAGGTTGGCGTATTCGTTCGACTTGAAATCGCTGAGACGAACTACGACCGGTCGAGGGTAAAAAGCAGCCGCTAAGGTTCCTATGCCCTGGGCGAGCTTCTCCACGAAGTATTCCTTCTTGTCGTTATAGCCAAAAGTCAGATCCTCGATTTCCTTCCTCGTGGCTTCGTCCTTAACCTTCTCAGGATGGATCAACGCCATTGGATGGACTTTGATGTAGCTACTTATTATGAACTCCAGGCGAGCCAGGCCAACGCCGTCATTAGGGATCATGGATGTGGAGAAGGCCACCTCGGGATTGCCCAGGTTAATCATAACCTCTGTTTTGGGCCGAGATAGGTTTTTTAAGTCGATCTTCTCAACATTAAAAGGCAATTTTCCCTCGTAAACTACGCCCACATCGCCATCTGCACAGCTTACCGTTACTTCTTGGCCAGTCTTGATCTTCTCAGTGGCCCCATCTGCTCCCACCACGGCAGGTATCCCGAACTCTCGGCTGACTATGGCCGCATGGCTGGTCCTCCCGCCCAAGTTGGTCACTACTGCAGCAGCCTTTTTCATAACCGGCTCCCAGTCTGGGGTAGTGGTATCGGAGATCAACACCTCTCCTGCCTGGAAAGAGGAAAGTTGAGACGGGTCAGCTATTATTCTGGCCTTGCCGCTGGCGATTTTCTCACCGATACTCCGGCCAGTGACAATTACCGGACCTTTCTCCTCTAAATGATAGGTCTCAAGAACGTCCTTGGCTCTTTGGGATTGCACAGTCTCCGGCCGGGCCTGGACTATGAAGAGTTCTCCAGTCTTCCCGTCCTTGGCCCATTCGATGTCCATGGGCCGTTCCTTTCCGAGCTTCTTTGAGTAATGATCCTCGATTATTATCGCATAGTTAGCCAGAGTCAGAACTTCCTCGTCGGATAGGCAGAACTTTTTGCGGTCTGTTTCAGGCACATCNNAGGGTCTTTCGAATGATGGGTTTGAACCCCTTTTTAAAAGTGGTCTTGAAAACGTAGAATTCGTCAGGGTTCACAGCCCCCTGGACGATGTTCTCTCCCAAACCATAAGAACCGGTGATGAAGACCACGTCCCTAAAGCCCGATTCCGTATCCAGTGTGAAAATAACACCGCTGGCTGCTAGGTCCGACCTAACCATCTTCATGATGCCTATCGAGAGGGCTACCTTGAATTGATCAAAATCATTGTCTATGCGATAGGAGATTGCCCTGTCTGTGAAGAGTGAAGCGTAGCATTTGATGCAGGCATCCTTCAACTCTTCGTATCCTCGCACGTTCAGGAAGGTCTCCTGCTGGCCAGCGAAGGACGCTGTTGGCAGATCCTCTGCAGTCGCAGAGCTGCGCACGGCCACGTCTGTGTCTTTCCCGTATTGTTCGCCTAAATTATCGTAGGAAGTCTTTATCTCGATCCATAGGTCTTCTGGGATCTTGGCTCCCAGTATAAGCTCACGAGCCCTTTTACCCTTCGCTGCAAGCTCCTCCACGTTGCTCTTCTTATCGAGTCCTGCCAAAGCTTCCTTGAGCTTGTCCAAAATTCCCGCCGCCTCCAGTAGATGCCAGTAGGCATCAGAAGTTGTGGCAAATCCATTGGGAATCTTGACCCCTTTAGATGTGAGATCCTGGTACATTTCCCCTAAAGAGGCATTCTTTCCACCTACCGACGGCACATCCTCGATACGTATCTCATCAAACCAGAGAGTGAATTTTCTTTCTTGAGACATGGTTCCTCCTTAACAAAATCAAAATTGAATTTAAGAGCGATGTTCAGGACAGTTTATCCGGCCACACGCCGTGGACTACTCCCAGTGCCCTGTCCACAGAACTGTGAACCTGTTCCGCTGGAAATCCGCAGAACAGGAGATACGCTTCGGCGTAATTGGGCACGGGTAATGACATCTGCTCCACGAGCATAACCGTTTGTAATATTGTATAATCGCCCAGCTTAAAGGGTATTATTGCATCTGAAAAAAGCAGCTCGAAGATCTCGGGGCTCATCGGCCGCTCAAAGCCGGATACGAAGGCCTCCAGGATTTCGCCCGTCCAGTCGTGCTTCTTTCCTGCGTCGTCGTAGGGAACTACAACAACACGCCTGGTGTTGGAGAGCCGCTCAAGCAGCATCTCGGGCTTTTGTTCTCCCTCAAAAACGAGGTTCAGTTGATGTACATGCGGCATTGTAATCGGAACTTTGCTGGCCCTGACCGAGAACTTTACGTCCTTGAAAACCGTCCCCGCATCCTTTCCCTGATGGCCCACACCGCTTCCGAACTGAATTGCATTGGGAGATACCTTGACTATGTTGTGGGGATCTCCGCTTCTACGATCCAGGTTTCCCAGAACAGCATATAGGCCAAGGGGCCTCGCGGCCAGGACAGTCCTGCAGAGGGCAGTAGTGTTGCAGCTTGTGCATTGGACCAGTTTTGGAGCAGCCTTGAGAAATCGCTGATAGTTCTCCAGGCCGAAGAAGAACTCTCTTCCCAGATCTTCCCTGATTTTTCCCGATATTTCAACCTTTTTCTCATCAAGACTGTTAAGTATCTCGGCTCGGTGAGCCCCTCCCATCAGCACTGTATTGCAGTCGTGGGCTATGCTCGCCTCTACGTAAGGTAACTCCTGATCCTCCGGAGTTCCAACGACTATTACATCCGATTCTTCAAAGAAATCGTCATAACCTCCTTCTATCCTGGTCCCAATTTTCTCCCAACCAGCTCTGTCGTTCTCATCTGTCAAGAAGGCTCTTACATTGCGCATCCTTGTGAATTTACTAACCATGCTCTTAGCCCTGGCATGAGGGGTGCGAAGCAGCACGTTCATATCACCTTGAATTCCTTCAGCTTCCTTGACTCGGTGGATGGCAGGGATAGCTCTCTTGCTCTCTGTCCCATCAAAGCCTACAAAACCGACATTTAATTTCATAAAACAATCACTTAGAGTATCTTATAGGTTAGGAAGATATTTCAAATTTCCTATAATAGTTCCCGGAATCCAAAATAAATTTAAGGATTTTATTCGGATGATAATTTAAATTGCAGAGTATCCTTTTTAATTGTGGCAATTTTCGACAACGACAGTGGACCATAGCAAAGAGAGTCTTGATGCATTTGTTGAAGAATTGAGATCTAAGAGCGATAAAGAATCTGGCAGGAAGGAGAAAAAATTGGACTCGACTGAAAAATTTAAATAGTATGCCCGACTAATTTTACTGATTGGACGATATATTGAAACAAGGGTATTCAGTAATGGTATCATTGATTGTCATTCTTCTGACACGTTGATCGGTCAGAGCATTTGTTAATTCGAATATCGCCTCCATGAGTGCGTACTGGTCGAACTATATTGGCTGATGGTTTGAGGATTCCTATTAACCTCTGATTTAGCCCTGCCATATATAAACAATATAAACAATATATAATGGCTTGATGAAT
>PMNG01000012.1 GCA_003162615.1 Methanothrix sp.
CAGTAGCTCACATACGCGACCCAAATGCCTACGGGCACGGCAACGTAAGCACTGAGGAGTTGCCTGTAAAAGTCTCGATCTCCATGTGTATGTTTAGGTTTCCTATGTAGGTCCCCCCCATGGTCAAAGCCGGAACTGTGTTGGCGTTCTTCCGGACCATTGTGCCGATCTTGGTTGTGCCTTCGACGTAGGACCCTATCTGGTAGACGGATTCGTTCTTGTCCTGATAGATGTTGGTGTCTTTTATCAGCGATTGGATGTTCGAGTAACTCTCGGAGAATGCAGAGCCCACCTCGTAGTTCTTGGCGCATAAGGCGTTCTTGAGGTCGCTTTGAGTCGGAGGTGGCGTGTAGGGCTTATAGTCAGCTTCCACGTCTTCCGTATATGTTGTCTCATCGTAGCTTGGGCCGTCGAAGACATCAGCATACTGAGTTCTAGAAATGTGACCGCTTCCGCTGGCTCCAGAAACCAGCTTTGTCCCTGCGAAACCATTATCGGTCTGGAAGACCAGGTTATCGTTCATGTAACCCCATAAGTCTATCTGGGATCTCTCAGTCAGATTCTTAGCGGCGGAGCCAAAAGCCGAAGATGGCATGCTAATAGAAAAACACACCGCTGAAAGCAACAGCACAAGAACCAGCAGTATTCTCATCTTTATTATCTCCACCCTTGAGCTACCTAGTGGGTTACATTCAATATAAATCTGATCCCCTGAAGATTTGTCCAGGGGATGCTACGGACCACGCTCTGCCAATGGGTGCTCATCTAGGTCATCCCCGTGCCTCCGTAGTCACCCTCGTACGATGGCAAACCAGACGGGTCACCAAGCCACGGATAATCGGACGATGTTGGCACATTGACATAAGGTGAATAGGGTGGAACACTGCTGTAGGTTGGTGTTCCTGTTGCCGTACCTGAATTAATGTAAACCGGCTGTCCGGTCTTGGGGTCTACGTAGAAATAGTCTGGATTTCCTGTGTAGGGATCTACGAAAGCATAGACAGGGTATCCTGTTTTGGGATCTACATAAGCCTGCCCCATCCAACCACTTGTTAAGTTAAGAGACTTCCAGATGTAGTATGGATCTGCCACTAGCGATCCGTTCTGAATCGTGCGTCCCTTGGGAGCACCACCCCAGCTCCAGAGGGCTGTAGAGTTCTGAACCGGGGGTTGCTTTGCAGGATTCTGGGCTTGGAAGTCCTTCAGCCAGGTCCGGCCAAAATCGCCACCGACGCTCTGGAAATTACCAGTGGTCTGGGCCTGACAGGTGGCCAATAAAATACCAAATACAAATACCATCGTTACTACGAATCTGTAACCCATTTGACACTCCACCTTTAGGACGATACACTTCAAAGCGATAAAAGCGTTTCTCGCTCGAAAAACTGAAACGTCCATGTGACTTGTTTATAGAACAAGATGCAGGCGACTTTTCAATTGATATTATCGAAAAAGACCAGCCAGAAGGCGTAGCTATCATAGAAAATCATCTCGGNNAGTCAATGACATATCTAGCATCTAGCGGCAAAGAGCTAAAATGCTATCTGGATTGTTGCTCACCAAAGACAAGAGCAGATACAATCCTTAATATTAACAAATAATTATCGAATTATTCATGAGTCAATCGAGTCGCTATTCTTTCTGTACTTAATTATGAAAAATATCAATAAAATCATAATTGATGCTATAATAATTGCATCGAAGATATGAAACCATCCCTTCAAGGAATCCCACTTTGGTCCCAAGAGAACGCCCACATAGCCCAGGGTCAGGCACCAAGGCAGAGATCCCGCAAAAGTATAGAACGCGAACTTCTTGAAGTCCATTCCAGCTATTCCCGCAGGCAGGGAGATATAGGTCCTTATGACCGGGAGAACCCTGCTTATCAGGACTGCTCGATCCCCATACTTTCTAAACCAGTCGTCTGCCAGGTCAAGCTTTTTACTGCTCAATAGAACATATTTCCCGTATTTTTCCAGAAACGGCCTCCCCCCTCTTAAGCCGACCTGATAAGCAACCGTCGATCCGAAGAGGTTTCCCAGAGCGCCTGACAGAGTAATCTCCAGCAGCCCTAGCTTACCTTCAGACACCACGAAGCCGCTAAAGGGCATGATGATTTCGCTGGGAAAAGGGATACAAGCACTCTCCAGGGCCATGGCAAAGAAGATGCCAGTGTAGCCGAAGGAGCTTACAAGGCTCACAATCAGATTGCTTACGGATTCGACTAAGCTTATCATTCGATTCGAGAAATCACAGCAATATATAGAAACCTTTTTCCTGCAGATTAACGTGCGAGTCATTCCTGGACAAAAGCACAGGTCTCGCTCACCCTTTGAAAATCGTTAACTACTGCTTCCATCGCGGATGCAGACCGTCGAGTTCGAAGCTAGTGGTATGTTTTCGGCGGGATGTTCCTTCCTGCTCAAACATTCGTGTTCACGGCGGATCCTGGCTTTAATAAGGCTACGATATTTCGTAGATGTTCCCGAGTGTCGTTCGCATCATATCTTTGGCTGTTCCTTTGTGATTGAACTTCGAACGTGCTGAAGACACCGCCAACATGACCATTTAGACTACTGTAGATTGTCCCTATATTCTCTTTCAGTGGTTACTTTTGATATTTCCAGGGAGAAGACGGACATAACCTTCATCGATTTTATCATTGACCGGAAGGCTCTCGTAAACCCTAGATCCGCCAAACTTCCATTGGATCAACCTTATCCATTTGGTCTTATCCATTTATTCAACTCCCAATCTCCTAATCGTGTGCACCAGTCCGATGACTGAGCGCAAAAAGAGGAGGTTTGCCAGGATTCCCGACACAAGTTATTCTGGCCAATGAAGTTCCTTCCTCTTCACTGGGCAATATCTACACAGAGTTCCCGAGGAGGCACAGCCAATACACTTAATAACCCCAGTTAGTCTATCGAATATTTCCATGATCATTAGCTCTCACGACCACTTTTTGAATCATAGTGGGTCCGAGACGCAACTGTGGATTACCTTAACCGACTCCCGATTCGAAGAGCGATGATCACACAGGGAGTTGTCCCGGCCCAACACCTTATGTGCCATTAGATCAACGACACTCATTGTTATGCGGCGACGGTACAAGAGCAGAGGCCACAATTCAGCCCGGCTTTCACCATTATTGAGTTCCTTTTAGACCACCCCAACAGTCTCCTAGATGTCGGCTCTATATTGAATTATTTGAGACTTGAAGTGAATAATTCAGAAGCTTGCAGACCATTTATGATAAAATATGAATTGAACTGATTGTAGAGCTCAGACCACCAATTCTAAATAGTTATAGATGATAAACATGATATGGCGAGATCAGAATATTGTCTCTACATGGAAGCATGAAATAGATAATTCGTCTATGCAGTGTTTTGTGTATATCATCGGATCGAAATAAGGGCTTCTGGCCTTGCTAATCATGCCAATCAATTGGGGGCGAAGATGGATGGATGATCAAGGTCTGAGGATCCTTGGGGCGATGAATGCAATTTCTCCGATGTCTTTTGTTAGCCCCATTGAAGTTAATGAGCTAGTCAAGCTGAATAAAATGGATTTGGGAGATCGTTTGATGCTGATGAAAAAATCAGGACACGTGGACGTCGTAACCAGGGATTTTGTGTCGAGTATGACACTTCCAAATTTTATTGCAAAAATAAAGCTCACAGATCTTGGACGGAGAGCTTTGAAGGAAAAGGGATAAAGAGAACCTTCCCCATGATGCATCTGGTTCTTTGTTCGAGTTATCCGCAAGCTGCCACTCAATTGCATTCGATATCGATTAGATCGATGCAACCGACTTCGCTCTGATCTTCAAGTACTAAATACACAGTACAAACCAGAAGCATCGCGCCCACTGATCAGTTTATATAAAAATTGTATCATTTAAAATATTTCTATATCTGACTCAAGGATTGCTTTCTCAAGAAGTCGATTGTTTTCTTAACTTGCTCATAAGACTGCTTGAGAGAAGCAATTCGCTCCAGCAGAAACCTTGTTTCAGCTCCGCCAGATAACATGGTATTTTCAGTTCGATCCAGAACCATAATGAAGAGCTGTATCTCCTTATCGATTGCGTCCAGCATGTTCGTCCTAATTATTTCGGGATCTGTGATGGGTGCATATAGATGCCTTTTATCTCCTGGTGTCACAATACGCCTGACCAATCTCAGGTTCTCCAATAGGTTCATGTTCGAACTTACGGTCGATTTGCTGTAGCCAGTCTCCAGGACCAGTTCATCCAAAGATATTGATTCTTTAGCAACAACTGTCAAACCCATGAGAAATCCCGTGGAGGCACGATATCCCTTAATTCTTGCCCACTGGATACAGGCATCGACAATATGTTTTGTTACATCCTGTAACGAAGCGTATCCTTCAGCATTTTCGTCACACATATATATCCAATACAGTTCTTTCTTTTCTACTCCATTTGTTTGATGACAATGGTATTAGATATCCTATTGAATAGACGCTGCCTGCTCTCCCGGAAGACGAACCAGCATGCAAGGCAGTCAAAAGGAAGCAGAAATGCTTTTCCAAAGCTCTCCACAGCCGCGTCCCTGAACCTTATACCTTCACCAAGAGGACCTGTTACAGCTATATAAAAGAACATCTTTCCCAATGACTGACCTCTGTAACCTTCCAGTGCGGTCCAATAAATGAATAACAAGGATGCCAGCAACAATGCCCCGCTAAGGCTAAAAGCATCTATCTCCAGAAAGGTTAGGACTCCGCGCCAGAGGAGGCTCATAAGGAGAACATCGATCAGCCAGGCCCAAAAACGATTTTCCCAACTTGACAATACTATCTCATCCATAAGAATCCCCCGTTTGAGACAACAAATTCCGGTGCATTTTGCATCCAGATATCCATGATATTGTGCCCGTTTTTTCTCCTTGCTGTTCTCAGCAGTTATTGTTTGTTAGCTCCTAAAAAAATCGGAGAAAAGGACTGCTCATGCGGCCTTCTTTTGCTTCCTACGGTACATGTATCCACCTGCTGCAATTATGATAATGAGAACGATCGCCACCGGCAGAAGCAGGGATGAGGATGCGGCTTTCACCACCACAGGTATTATCATGCTCTCTGAGATGACAGTGTCGCCGTTAACGTCAGTGTACTTGATCTCGCTGTTGATGCCGTAATCCTTTGGTGTGGCATCGGAGTCCACATCGATGCTGAAGATCACAGTCTTAGCTTCTTGGGGATCGAGGGTTCCTATGTACGCCTGATCATCCGTAGAGGAGAAAGGCTTGAAGATGCTCAGCCTTGCTATTGCATCCTTGACAGGATCATCGCCGATGTTCTTGTAAGTTGCTTTCAGCTCTCCCTTCTTCTCGCTGGCGGTCAGAGTGCCGTTGGATCCAACCAGCTCGAAATCGGCTTTTTTCTTAATGACGACAGGTATAGTGAGGGTTTGAGTTGTATGACCGTAGAAGTAGGACCAATCAGCATTCACGAACGTGGGTGGAAGGTTGACGTTCGGTATGTTCTCCAGGTTGGAGGCGTAGACCAGGACATTGGACTGGTAATCGTACGACGTCTTCAATGTCAGCGAATAAGTTCCGGCCGGGGCATGCTCTGCGAGCTTGACGGTGAACTTCAACGGGCTGGTGGTCTTATCTCCGGTTTTCAGGGCTTGTACAACCTGGTCTCCCGATTTTACCTCGATCTGGGAGTTGTTTGATATGAGAGTAGCCTTGACCCCAAGGGCGGTGGTTATTTTGGCCTCCTCCTGCTGCTCCGCATTCGCCAGGGCATACTCTGTAGCGGTGTTCGGGACCTTGTCCTGCTTGAAGCCCGTTATTCTGCCGTAGTTTGTTAGATCTACGTAGAGAGTGACGGTATCTCCACGATTAAACTCGTCTGTGCCGCTCACGCTTGCTGAGAGGCTTGGCCCTCCAAAGAAGTTGTAGTAGTTATCCCCACCTGTGTATGATGGGATGTACGTGTCGTTGGCCTGAGCAGCAGCCATTAAGGCCAGCGTGCAGGCTAAGGCTAGGCATAAAGCGAACTTAACTTCCATTCATCTTTCTCCATGATTGATTATTGATTAGCGCCATTGCTTTCTTTAGTTCCTGTTTAGCGTTCTCCAGAACCTCACGCCGAATTTCCATGCGAATCATCAGGACCACGAACACTGTGAATGTAGTGATGAGAGCGAAGACAACCGACAGAACCGTCACCAGTCCGAAGTTGCTGATGATGTTGAAGGGCGATGCAATTAGAGCGGCAAACCCGAAGGTAACAGTCATTCCCGATGCCACCAGAGCCGAACCTATGTGGTTGGCGGCGATAGTCAGGGCCTCATAGGGATCGCCGACATTATGCAGNNTTCAGCTCCTCATAGAAGCGCTCCATCATCAGGATGGCATACTCCGAGCCCACTCCCAGAACCAGGGCACCCAGTGTGGCCGTGAGAGGAGTGTACTTCAAGCCGCCCAGATACATGACTCCGCCCATCCAGCCAATCACTACCAGCATGGGCAGCACCGGCAGCAGAGCCTTGATGAGGTCTCTGTATATTACTAGGAGCAGGACGAATATCAGGACCAGGCCTAGCAGCGTCATTTCCACCCTGCCTGAAGTCAGGGCATCCATGATCGTGGTCATAAGCACTAATTGACCCGTTATCCTAACTGAGACTCCGGGAGGCGGGGTCATCCAGGCCAAGTCGTCTTCGTACGACTTGATGAGCCGGGCCACGCCTTCCGTTCCCAGATTGGTCTGGGCATTGCCTACATTCACATCCAAAACGGCCAGGTTGTGGCCGCTAAGGTATGCATCCTGCACGGCCTGTGGCAGAGAGGCAATTATCTCCCTTATTCTCGTTTTATCATCGGGTATCTGTCCATCATTGGCCTGTTTGACATAGGTGGCTATGCTTGTGACGCCCTCAGTCCTATCTGATCTGGAGGTGAGCAGGTAGTG
>PMNG01000131.1 GCA_003162615.1 Methanothrix sp.
CTTCATCTCAGATTCACAAGGGAGGTCCGCCCTAACTAGCTCATGATCGATGTCCATCTCAAAGCAGACAAGGTTGTTCGCCCTTAGTACTTCCAGCTTTTTGCCCTCTTCCGCTGAATGAAAATAGAGATTACCTTCCTTGTAACCGAAGCAGAGGGGAACGATGTAAGGACGATCATCCTCAGACATGGCCAGCCTGCAAACCGTCGCTGCGCTAATTATGGACTCCAGCTCTGCGCGGTCCTCAATTTCTCTATCTTTTCTTCTCATCCTGTTCAGACGGTTCATGTTGTGCTCCTTCCTTCTTTGATGGTGCCTAGCTTCTTTATCAATGTGGAATTGCCGATCTCGGAAGTGTTTTGATTAACTTGTACCATCTATCGTGCTTCGCTACAGATGGATTTACTTTTCCTAAATGGTCAGTTCAGATTATTGATCCAAATATTGCCAATCTCGCAACTCGCTAATCTTTCTTCAAGATGAACTTCATCCCTGAGATGTCGACCTCCCAATGTCCAAGGTTCTTGTCCATAGAAAACCCCATGCTCAGCCAGAGGCCTCCGGGGAACATGCTCTCTCCGGGATGATTTTCGTTGAAATCGCAGAAGAGGTCGTAAATTGTACGCCATCCTCCTTCCCCGATGTGCGGCTTGCCCTCGAGGATGTACTCGACCTTGTCCCAGTTGGGAATAGCCAGCTTCAGAAGGCCGATGAGAACATCGCATTCTTTCGAGCTGGAGGAGAAAAGAGCCTTGACCTGCTCTTCTCTTAAAGTTGATCTCATAAAATTGTTACAGCATTTGGCTGATCAAATATTTCAAGCTTTCAGATACGACATGAAAGTGCGGCAGAGCTCCAAACCATCGTTTGATATCAGAAAAGAAGGATCAGTGAGACGCACCGTGCGCCTCTGCGTGTCCTGCACCGTGGGGCGCGGCGTTGGTCCCGGCCTTTACGATGAGGAAGTCCTTGTCCAGGTAGGCTTGGTGGCCTAGGTCAAGACATTCCTTGCAGATGTTGAAAGTGGTATCCTTCAGTCCGTGGATGGTGGCCTGCTTGGCCTTTACTATCACGGTCTCCCTGTCCACACCGCACAGCTGACACTTCATGAGATCATCACCTCATTCCGGACTGATCCGAACCGTTATAAGCGTTTCCTTTCCAACGTGGGTACAGGTTGTTCTCCACTCCTATCGAGTCAAGGACCCTGCCAACCAGGACATCGATGAGATCGTCGAGGTTCTGCGGTCGAGAATAAAAAGCAGGACACGCAGGCAGAACCACAGCCCCAGCTTCTGTGACGGAGACCATGTTCTTTAGCTGGATCAGGCTAAGGGGCGTCTCCCTGGGCACCATAACCAGCCTCCTTCGATCTTTGAGACAGATCTCGGCGCTTCTTCCGATCAGGTTGTCGGACATTCCGGATGCCACTCCGGCCAGAGTTTTCATGCTGCAGGGAATTATCACCATGGCGTCAAAGCGGTAAGATCCGCTGGCTATGGGAGCTGTAAAGTCGTCCTCGGCGTAGACATGATCGGCCAAATCCTCCACGTCTTCCGGCGAGAAGTCTGTCTCCACTTTGATTATCTTCCTGGCCGAATCTGTTATGACCAGGTGTACAATGCTGCCTTGAAGAACCTGTAGCAGCCTTATTCCATAGCCCACTCCCGATGCACCGCTGATGCCTATTACTATTTCCACAATACAACCTCTTCTTCGATATCCTTTTGATACCACAGTTCGCCGCGTGATTTTCAAACAGCCAACTAATGTAAGAAGTGTAGTATAAATATTAGTATTCATTATTGACATTGCATCACGGTCGTGGTGTAGAGTCTGATTGGAGAGAACGCAAATGAAGGGAACAAGACCTCGCGTATTGCGGATTGAACTGCAATAAGTGTCCCGTACTCATTGCTACAGCCAACAACGATGACATGTTGAGACAAAAAACCGCAAAAGAGTGGTCCGACCTCTACGCCGAGATTCTCAATAAGGTCGGATATATGACCTGAAGCCAGAAGATATCAATTGCCGCGGGTGCCGATCAAATTTGGGCCTTTTTGTCGGATGCGTAAACTGCCTGATCCGAAAGTGTTGTCTGGAAAAGAAAATCATCACGTGTGTGAGCTGTAATGAATATGAATCATGCGACAAGCTGAAAGGCTTTTACTCTTTTGCTGTTCACCAAAGCGCAAAGGACAATCTCGACAAAATACGGATGGGTCAAGATGAATGTGTTTAATACACGACTTTTCGGTCATCTGTCAGCAAAACCGAAAATTTTGAGATGAAGTCGGCATAAGCTGAATCATAACATAATCTTAATTGAGGCTACGTTCTGACTGGCGCGTTTATTCCAATCGATGTACTCTGCCTTTAGCATAAATCGCTAACGATCGATGCACTGATCACGTCTTTTCTCAAGCTTACTCATTGTCGCGGCCGCGATGAGCGGAAATGTAATTGTCGCATCACCATAAACCGTAACGTACCTCGCTTCGGCTGAGATTTTTCCCCAGGATACAGCCTCGGAGAGCGTTGCGCCGGAGAGCCCGCCGTTCTCGGGAGTGTCAGTGGTAAGCTGAATGGCCAAGTCAAAGCTCTTAGGAGTTACAAGCATTGACTGCAAGGCGAAGTTCTTGGGTACTCCGCCTCCGATGATCATGATCCCGGCCCTCTTCGCCTCGTAGCAGATGTCCACGATTTCTTTGATGTCTGCAAGGGTATCAACAAAGAGGGGCTTATTCTGCCGATGCAGCCAGGCCTGCAGTCCGATCATGGAGTCGGACATCGCGGGACAGAAGACAGGCACATGGCGTTCGTAGGCTGATCTCAGGATGGATTTGGGGTCGGAGATACGGGAGCCGATCAGCCTCAAGAACTCAGTGCCCGATATCGGATCTGCTCTTTCCGGCAGGATTGACTGCATCAGCTCCTCGAACCTGATGAAATGCTCGTCTGGCAGGAAGACATCGTAAATCCTGCTCAACCCTTCTTCCCTAAGTGCGGCATCATCGGATTCGGGATTGCCCAGACAGTGAGACCCAAAAGACTCTATGACGTCGTGGACCAGGTTTGCGCCTGTTGTGACAAGGACATCAATGTGGCCGTTTCTAATCAGCCCCGACACGACGTTCCTCAACCCCGCTGGCACCATCGCGCCGGAGAGAGTGAAGAACCTGGTGTACTCTTCCCCCAACATCTGCTCGTAGATGCTCACCGCCTCAGCCAATCTCCTGGCTCCAAAGCCGCAGTGCTCCATACAGCCCACAAGCTCAACAATGCTCATCCCCGGACCGATCTCCATCTGACGAACGTTCTCCATCTGCTCACCTTAATGATGATGAATTGTTTTTTTTGGTTCTAGAAATATTGAGATTTAAGCCTGGCAATGCGAAATGGTTTCTCATAAACCTTTTATACCAGACCTTATGTTTAGCTTTTACGGAGGAGAAACAATGGCCGGCGAACCGATGGCAGTGGATTATTATATACCACTTATTATATTCATGATAATGGGAGCTATCGTGCCCATAGCGGCTTTAGCAGCTGTCAAGATCATAGCACCTCTTAAGCCAAGCCGCAAGAAGCGATCTACCTACGAAGGTGGACTGTGTCCCGTCCGCGACGCCAAGATCCAGTACAGTGTTCAATACTACCTGTTCGCAATCGTTTTTGTGATATTCGATGTTGAGGTTCTTTTCTTATACCCTTGGATCTACGTCTACGCGAATAAGGCCCTGCAGCAGTTCATGGTCTTCGGGATGAACAACGCCGTCTTCGAGATGCTCCTATTCATCGTTGTACTGCTTGTTGGATTGGTCTATGCTGTTAAGAAGGAGGCTTTGCGTTGGGTATAAGCGATGTCATACCCGTACCCGTGGCTGTTGACGAAGAGATCTCTAAGTGGACGATCTTCGGCCAGCCTGTGGCCGACGTCTGGTTTACAACTACGGAGAAGATCCATCAGATCATAGAGATGGGACCTATCAAGAACATCTTTAATTGGGGCAGAAAGAACTCGGTATACTTTTTGATGCAGCCCATGGGGTGCTGCGGTGTAGAGATGTTCGTCTTCGGAGCAGCGCCCTACGACTGCACTCGTTTTGGATGCATGCCGAGAAACACACCACGTCAAACAGATGTGATGATCATCTCAGGCTACATCACCCGGAAGTACCTGCCTGTCATCAAAAACCTCTGGGAGCAGATGGTGGAGCCAAAATGGTGCGTCGCCATAGGTGAGTGTGCAATATCGGGAGGGCCGTTCTACGATTCCTACAACATCATCCAGAACACTGCCGATTATTTCCCCATCGACGTCTTCGTCCCTGGGTGTCCTCCCAGGCCAGAGCAGTTCCTTGAGGCCTTAATGAACCTCCAGGAGAAGATCAAGCAGCGTAAAGACAAACGAGGCTACTAAGGAGGAGTCTTTTCTTGACTACTGCAAGCGATGTCTTAAGCGCAGTCCAGTCTGCCTTCCCTGGAGCCGTTTTGGAGTCCAGGGTAGAGTCGGACCGGAGGCTTTGGGCCACCATTGATTCCAACAGCATCGTAGACGTCTGCAAACACCTGAGCGAAAAACTGAACTTCGACCACTACTCTGGTGCCGCCGGTGTGGATTGGATCGCCAGGAAAGAGATGGAGGTCGTTGAGATCATGGCCAGCCACGGTGCTCATCAGGTCGTGGCCATGCTCAAGTCCAAGACGCCACGGGAAAACCCGTCGGTGAAATCTCTCGCCAATCTCTTCTGGAACGCTAATTGGTACGAGCGCGAGATATGGGAGATGTTTGGCATCAACTTCGAGGGCCACCCGGGGCTCTACCCCTTGCTATTGGGTGACGAGCTGGTGGGAGTTTGGCCCTGGAGGAAGGACTTCAAGGGCTATCCCGATCTGACCACTGGCCAGAGGGCTGTCGAGCGGCCTACATCCGAGGGGTACACCGAGTACTTCATACCGCCAACGCCCGCTGAGATTGAGGCCGGCACCGTCCCGAAGGAGAAGCCAAAATATCCGTCCTTCAGAGAGAGGGAGGAGAAGGAGATCAAGTCCGACTCAGAGATGATCATGCACATGGGCCCCCAGCACGCCATGCTTCCGGGACCTTTCCTCCTGGACATCCTAATAGAAGGAGAAAGGGTTCACAAGGCCTTCCTCGATATGGGCTACATCCACAAGGGCATCGAGAAGATCATGGAGAACAGGACCTGGCTTCAGGGGTTAACCTACACAGACAGAATGTGCTACGTTGCCTCCCTTTCCAACAACGAGTGTTACTGTGGGGCCATAGAGAAGATCCTGGGCCTGGAGGTTCCGCTGAGGGCACAGTACATCCGCGTCATCCTGGAGGAGCTCTCCAGGATTCAGAGCCACCTGATAGGAACAGGCGAGTTCATGACTCTGATTGCCGGCGTTGGTTACGCTCCATGGAACTTCATGATTATCGACAGGGAGAGCATCATCTCTCTGATAGAGAGCGTCACAGGAGCCAGGCTCACCCACACCTTCGTGCGCTTCGGTGGGGTCCGAAACGACCTCCCAGAAGGCTTCAGCGATAAGTGCAGGAGCGCCCTGAAGTACATCGAGTCCAGGACCAAGGAGTACATCGAGCTCTTCGAGCAGGACCCCATCTACCACATGAGGATGGAGAATGTAGGCGTCCTTTCCCCCGATAGAGCGAAGCGCGTTGGCATATCGGGGCCGCCGCTTCGGGCCACTGGTGTTGCCTACGACATGAGGAAGGAGGATCCCATTCTTGTTTATCCCGATCTGGACTTCAAGGTGGTAACCGGTACGAGGGGTGACTCTGCAGACAGGATCGATGTAAGGCTTCGAGAGATTCTGGAGAGCATCCACATCATAGAGCAGTGTCTGGACCGGATACCTGCGGGACCGATCAAAACGGAGACAAAGGTGCCAAAGAAGATCCCGGCTGGAGAGGCCTACTACAGGGTCGAGGACCCCCGGGGAGAGATGGGCATGTACGTGATCAGCGACGGTGGCGACAAGCCCTATCGAGTGAAGGTTCGTGGACCTGTCTACGCCACCCTGCAGACGCTGCCTCCGCTTCTCGAAGGTGTCTACATAGCAGATGCTGTTGCCATTGCGGGCAGCATGGACGGCTGTCCATCCGAGGCGGACAGATAGGAGGGAGAGGATTTGGACGGAATAATTGAAGCTATCAGTTCGTTTGCATCTCAGGAGCCCGCGATCTATTACCTGATCATAGGCATCATCGGTGCAGTCGTGCTCTCCGCCGTAGTCAACATAGGGGCTATGTACGTGATCTGGCTGGAGGTTAAGCTGTTAGGAGATTTCTCTGCCAGGTACGGACCCAACCGTGTCGGCGGCAGATGGGGTCTGCTTCAGATAGTAGCAGATGCGATCAAGCTCTTCACAAAGGAAGACAGCATCCCTGCCAGCGCTGATAAGCCGGTCTATGTTTGGGCGCCTATCGTTGCCTCCATGGCCACAATGCTTGTCGCGGCTGCAATACCCTTCGGCGCTCTGTATTTCAACGGGAAGTACTACCCGCTGGTTGTAGCCAACATGGACATAAGCGCCTTCTATGTCGAGGCGGCTCTAAGCCTACTGGTCATTGCTGCCTTCATGGCAGGCTACAGCTCCAACAACAAGTACTCGCTTTTAGGGGCTTTTCGAGGCATTGCCAGGATGATCAGCTACGAGGTACCTATGGGCGTTTGCGTCATCTCTGTGGCAATCATGGCTCACAGTCTGAATCTGGCAGAGATAGCCCAGAACCAGACACTATGGTACGCCTTTGCCCAGCCTCTGGGATTTGGTATCTTCATCGTAGCCCTCATAACTGACTTGGGAAGAATCCCCTTCGACCAGAGTGAGGCTGAGGAGGAGATCATCTGCGGTTACACAACGGAGTACGGCGGTATCAGGTGGGGCCTGATCCTCTTCCAGGAGTACAACAACATGCTTCTGGGCTCTATTCTGCTGACGCTTCTCTTCCTTGGCGGATGGGCCGGACCCATCATACCAGTACCTGGTCTGAGCATAATCTCGCCTCTGATCTGGATGTTCATGAAGGTTGTAATAGTACTGTGGTTCCTGATCTGGACCAGAAGTGCTCTGCTAAGGCTGAGGATAGACCAGGTAACCGACCTGGGATGGAAGGTACTGCTGCCCTTGTCCATAGTAAACCTGGCGTGGGCGGTAGTTGTAGGATCATACTTCGCATGAGGTGGCATTGAGATGTTGAAGAGAAAGATGTTGAAGAACTGGGGCTGGCCCCTGAGGATCGCTTCCAGGGGAACCGAGGTCACCAGGCTCTATCCAGAGGTGATGATGGAGCTGCCTGCGGCTGAGCGCGGCATTCACGAGCTGGATGCCACCACATGCATTGGGTGTGCTTCTTGTGCCAGGATATGTCCAAACAGCTGCATAGAGATGGTAACCTACAAGTACGGAAGCCCCCTGAAGAACAAGAAGATGCAGTATCCCCAGATAGACTATGGCAGGTGCATGTTCTGCGGTCTGTGCGTTGATGAATGCCCAGCCGAGTGCCTGAAGATGGGCAAGAAAGTTACTATGGCTGGCTGGGAAAGAGAAGACATCGTTCGGGGACCGGATAAGCTGGCGGTCAAGAAGTTTACGGCTAAAGAGGCTGCTGAGCTCGCAGCCGAGGCTAAGAGAATCGCTGCGGAGAAAGCAGCTGCGGCAGCGGCCAAGAAGAAAGCTGCGGCCAAAGAAGGCGCTCCCGCAGAGGGTGCAGCGAAGAAAGTAGCCAAGGAAGGAGCCGAGAACAAGCCGCCCAAGAAAGCGGTAGCAAAAGAGGGAGAGAACAAAGAGGCAAATGCCCAGGAGCCCAAGAAGGAAGATGCCAAGCCAACCGAGGGAGGTGCTTCCTAATGGCGGAATCTGGCAAGAACGTCATAAGGACCATCTTCGAGCTGATAGTCCTTTTATTGGCACTTGGAGTGATCTTTGGCGGCCTGGCAGCAATCGTGTTCTTCTCGCCCTGGTCGAAGACGATCCTGGGCAAGTTGCTGGCTTACGATATCAGGTTCTTCATAGAGTTGTTCGTCTACTTCGCCATTGCTGCGGTAATTGTTCTGTTATCTGTTCTTACAGTCTACTCCAAAAACATCGTTCACAGCGCTCTGTATCTTCTGGGGACGTTTGCAGGCGTGGCTGCGTTGTACATATCCCTGAACGCTCCATTCCTCGGAGTTGCCCAGATTCTCGTTTACATCGGAGCGGTAGGAGTACTGATCCTGTTCGCAGTGATGCTCACAAGGAGATCTATCATGGAGGAATCCCAAGGTGAAATATAAAGTTGTAATCTTAACCCTGGCCTTCCTGGCTGCACTCTTCGCATCGCTCTCGGTTACCAACTGGGAGCAAGGGCAGGGCGAAAAACAGCCTTATTCCTACCAGCCCAGGGAGGGAGCTAGGATGGCGGAGAGCGGCATAGGCAACATAGGGTTGCAGATCTTCACCACCTACTTTTTCCCCTTTGAAGTCCTGGCCTTGGTGCTCACTGCAGCGCTGGTTGGAGCTGTGTACGTCGCCAGAAAAGAAGCAGTTTCGGGAGGGAGTTAAAAGATGAGGAGGGAGTTGCACTTATGATACCGGTGGAGCTTTACATACTGCTTGCCTCTATCATGTTCACTATAGGCCTTTACGGCCTGGTGACCCAACGAAACGGTATCAAGCTGATGATGTGTATTGAGCTTCTGCTCAACAGCGCCAACATCAACCTGGTAGCATTCTCTGCAAACCAGCCTAACGTGGATGGACAGGTCTTTGCCCTGTTCTCCATTGCGCTGGCCGCTGCGGAGGCTGGAGTTGGGTTCGCCATACTGATCTCGCTGTACAGGCTGTACGGGACCATTGAACTGGACAACATAAACGCCCTGAGGTGGTGAAGATGTACGCCGATTATGCTTACCTGATTGTAGCAATGCCAGTTCTGGCATTCGTGCTGTGCATCTTCTTCGGATGGCATCTGCCTAAGGGCGGAGGATTCTTCACAGTTCTCGCCACCTTCGGCGGACTGATACTGTCTCTGGGTATCTTCAAAGAGATATACCCAGACAAAATAGTACACCAGTCAATCCCATGGTTTGCTAATTTCAACGTGGGAATTCTGATAGATCCATTGGCAATAGTGATGCTTCTGATGGTCACCTTCGTGGTCACTCTGATCCACACCTATGCCCTGGGATACATGGACGGCGATCCTGGTGCTGCCAGATACTTCGCTGAGGCCGCCCTTTTCACGGCGGCCATGCTTGGGTTGATCTACTCAGACAACCTACTACAGCTCTTTATATTCTGGGAGCTTGTAGGCCTCTGCTCGTTCCTTCTCATCGGGTTCTGGTACAGGAAGCCCTCGGCTGCAGCAGCAGCCAAGAAAGCCTTCCTGACAACGCGCGTTGGCGATGTTCTGTTCCTGGCAGCGTTGGTTCTGCTGTACAACAACATGGCCAGCCTGAACCTTGCCCTGAAGCCGGGAGAATACCTGCTTCAGTTCCCAGTGATCTATGCACACATTGCCCAGATCCCGCCGACTCAGCTCACTTTCATAGCTCTGTGTCTGCTGGGTGGTGCTGTGGGCAAGTCCGGTCAGTTCCCCCTGCACGTCTGGCTTCCCGACGCCATGGAAGGGCCAACTACTGTCTCGGCCATGATCCATGCGGCGACGATGGTTACAGCAGGCGTCTACCTGGTGGCCAGAATGTTCCCGCTGTTCTATGCAGCGCCTAACGCATTGACGGTAGTGGCCCTCATAGGAGCTTTCACGGGACTGTTCGCAGCCACAATGGGACTAACGGCTTTCGATATCAAGAGGGTCCTGGCATTCTCGACCGTCTCTCAGCTTGGATTCATGATGGCAGGTCTGGGAGTCGGGGCAGCAGTAGGTGTTGCGGCCGTGGGAGTATCAATCTTCCACCTCATCGGCCACTCCTTCTTCAAGGCCCTGCTCTTCCTCTGCTCAGGATCGGTGATCCACGCCGTTGGGACTAACGATATGCGAGAGATGGGCGGCGTAGGCAAGTACATGAAGTGGACTGCTTACACGATGCTGATAGGCTCGCTCTCTCTGGCTGGGTTCCCCTTGTTCACAGGATTCTTCAGCAAGGACGAGATCATCAAGATCGCATACGAGTATGGAGTCCAGATCAACTACCTGCCTTATATCATGCTGATCTGTGCGGCCACACTGACCGCCATTTACACCTTCAGGCTTTGGTTCGTCGCTTTCACCGGCGAGCCGAGGTCCGACTATCACAAGCATGAGTCACCATGGATAATGATCGGTCCGCTTGTGCTCCTGGCAGTGTTCGCCCTGGGATTCGGATTCTTTGCCCAGAGCGGGTTCTATCAGTACCTGGACACCAACTTCGAGCATTACGGTGTCGACTTCCATGCGCTGGGTGTCATAGGAGGACACATATCAGAGGCCGGCGCAGCCGGGGGAGAAGGGGCAGGCGAGCCGTTCATCGTCAAGATACTGCCCTACATAATCGCTATAGGCGGAATACTTGTGGCCATGCTCTTCTACTACTGGCATAAGCTCGACCCAGGCCTGGTGACATCGGAAAGGGACCCAATACGAAGGCTCCTGCTGAAGGGTTACTATCAGCATGAGATCTTCACCGCCTGGTTTGCTGAGACGGTGGTATACGGAGTTGCCATTCTCTTCAACTTGATCGACATAAAGATCGTGGACGGCGTCTTGAACAAGATTAGCGAGGTAACCGTTGGATTCGGAGGAAACCTGAGAAAGGTTCAGACGGGAGTAGTACAGAACTACATCACTGCCGTAGTACTGGGAATAGTGGTACTCGTGATAGTGATTGAGATTGGAATGAAGGTGGGATTATGAACTACATATCTTTGATGATCGCCATCCCACTGATCGGAGCGATTATCTCGTTCTTTACAAGGACCAGAGCCCAGGCGAGGATGGTTGCACTGATAGCATCGCTGGTACCGCTAGCGATCTCTCTGCAGATGTACATGGGGTTCGACAAGACATCCAAGATTATGCAGTTCGTGGAGAGCTATACTTGGATTCCTTCCATCGGTGTGAAGTACACCGTCGGAGTGGACGGCATTGGCCTTCCCTTGGTGCTGCTCTCAACAATAGTCTCCGTCCTGGTTATAATATACTCCTGGGGCGAGGACAAGAGGCCCAACCAGTTCTTCGCACTGCTCCTCTTGAACGAGGTTGGAGTGCTTGGAGTCTTCACTGCCCTTGACTTCTTCCTTTTCTACATCTTCTGGGAGATAGTGCTCATACCCATGTTCTTCCTGATCGGGGTGTGGGGAGGGCCGAGAAAGGACTATGCGGCAATAAAGTTCTTCATATACACCCACGTGGCGAGCCTTGTGATGCTCCTGGCGATCTTCGCCTTGTACTTCACATACCATATGCCCGACGGGTCGAGGACCTTTGACATGCTGACTCTGTTACAGGCAACAGCCGATCCGAAGATCTTCCCGCCTGGCCTCCTGAACATAATCTTTGCCGGGCTTCTGCTGGGGTTCCTGGTCAAGATGCCTGCGTTCCCCTTCCATACCTGGTTGCCTGACGCTCACGTCGAGGCGCCAACGGCAGGCTCGGTTGTTCTGGCAGCTCTGCTGCTGAAGATGGGTGGGTACGGTATATTCAGGGTGATTCTGCCCATCCTACCCCATGTGAACAAAATCTTCGTGACAGTGATTGCCATAATAGCAGTCCTGAGCATAGTATACGGAGCGTTCCTGGCATTAGCCCAGAAGGACCTCAAGAAGATGGTGGCTTACTCTTCAGTCAGCCACATGGGCTTTGTAACTCTTGGAGCCGTGGCCTTCACCTGGATGTCCATTCAGGGTGCCATGTTCCAGCAGTTCTCTCACGGCCTGATAACCTGTGTCCTGTTCATGTCAGCAGGAACCATCCAGCACACAGTCGGCACGAGGGTCATCGGCGACCTGGGTGGCTTGGCAGACAGGATGCCGAAGTTCGCCTTCCTGATGCTGGCAGGATTCCTGGCATCCCTGGGGTTGCCGGGCATGAGCGGGTTCGTGGCTGAGTTCATGGTGTTGACAGGATCATACGCAACGCTGCCGGTATTCACCATGATAGTGGTGTTCACAAGCATTGCAGTCACTGCCGGTTACCACCTGTGGGCTACTCAGAAGGTCCTGTTTGGGCCCATCCTGAAGAAGTATCTGCAGGTGCACGATGCCCACTCCTACGAGCTGTTCTCCATGAGCATGATAATACTGCTCGCAATACTCTTCGGTGTTCGGCCCAACCTCATAACGGACATCATGGGCGTTGCCGCCTACCAGGTGATGGGTCCCGTTGTTACCCTGACCCAGATGGGGGTGATCTGAAGTGGATCTAGGATTCTACACGCCATTAGGAGCCGAGGCACTGCTTACGGCTCTGGCGGTGCTGGTGATTCTGCTCGGATCGCTCATGAAGAAGAGCGGCAACCTGATGGGCTACCTGAGCCTTGCGGGACTGGTGGTGTCTCTGGGGTTGGTGATGAGCACTGCGATGAGCGCTAAGCTTGGACAGGTCTTCTTCTTCAACACCATATCGGTCGATGCCCTGTCCCAGTTCTTCAAGGCGGTCTTCCTCGTGGTTTCCATGCTGGTGGTGATCGCCTCTCTGTCCAGGTACAAGGATGCCAAAGGCGCTGATGAGTTCTATGCGCTGCTGCTTCTGGCCACCGTTGGAATGATGGTGGTCTCTAGCTCCATCGATCTGGTTACCTTGTTCGTCGGGTTCGAGCTGGCCAGCCTTTCCACATATGCCCTGGCGGCGTTCGACAAGTCGAAGAGGAACCTTGAAGCGGCCATGAAGTACTTCATCTTCGGGTCTGTCTCCTCGGCTTTTATGCTATTCGGCTTCTCGCTGCTCTACGGCATGACTGGAACGACGAAGATTGCAGGGATTGCATCCGCAGCCTTATCCAACTTCGCACCTGCTACTCTCGTGGCGCTGATCTTCGTAATTGCGGGGTTCGCCTTCAAGATGGCTCTGGTTCCCTTCCACATGTGGGCTCCCGACACCTACGAGGGCGCGCCTGCCCTGGTTTCGGGGTTGCTCGCAGCAGGCTCCAAGAAGATGGGATTTGCAGCGGCCTTCAGGGTGATATTCGTGGCCCTGTTGGCCCTGAGACTGGAATGGTACCTAGCTTTTGCCATCCTGGCCGCTCTGACAATGACTCTGGGAAACGTTCTGGCCATCTGGCAGAACAACGTGAGGAGGATCTTCGCTTATTCAAGCGTGGCTCAAGCAGGGTACATGGCCATGACCTTTGTCGTCGTGGGCGCAGCGCTCGGTCAGCCTAACGGTGCAGCCATTGCTCAGAACAGCATAGCTGGAGGCTTGCTCCTGATCCTCGGCCATGCGCTGATGAAGATGGGTGCCTTCATTGCAGCGGCTGTCGTTGGCTACATGGTCCTAAAGGACGGACTTAAGGAAGGAAGCGACCCGGACGACATATCGAACTATGCGGGCCTCGGAAGGCGCGCGCCCATAACGGCGTTCTGCCTGTTGATCTTCATGTTCGCCCTGGCCGGAATTCCGCCCACAGCAGGCTACATAGGCAAGTTCGTGCTCTTCGGCTCGGCCATCAACGCCGGGCTGGTCTGGCTTGCAGTGCTTGCAATCCTCAACAGCGCTCTGTCGCTGTACTATTACCTGAGGATCATCAGCTACATGTACCTGAAGGAGCCGGCGGGACCGAAGATCTCAGAGCCCAAGGGATACGCGGTTGCCCTGATCCTGACAATGATCGGGGTCATCGGTATCGGCGTTTACCCGCAGCCGTTCTACAACTGGGCTATGCAGGCAGCAGCAGTTCTGCTGCCTCACTAAATATTTTTTTCAAATTATCGTTTCGTAATCTTGTAATCTCAATAAGAGTCCATGTTAAGTTTTCCTCGAAACTCATGTTATTGATATCCTTCCATGCAGTTAGTCTAAGGACACGGCTCCTGTTACAATTATCCGAGATTCAATCCGAGATCCCCTTCTGGAATGTACCAGATGTACCTCATTTAGCTCAAGGTCCTCAGTACCATCCTGTTGGATCATGAAATCGAGACTTGAATAGACCAAAATCTTCGGTATGTGCCCAGTGCATCAAATAAGACTGATTGGATGCATTTGTAGTGCGGCCCTGCAGGTATGCATATCGAGTGTAATCTATTCCGTAAACCTGAACCGTTTTGCCAATCTACTATCTGGAGCAAAGCAGGTTCCATCAAGTATTGTCCCGAAGGATAGATTTAAGTTGCTGGCACTTGGCTCTCTTATTGCGATCGACATTAGTGATTATATCTTCCAGTTATCATCAAATTTCGTCATAGGCAATTGCATTATATGTGACTTTACCCTCTTCTTTGCACGTAATTGTTCTTCATGATTAACCGCCGTGAAAAGGTATATCAAAGCTGCTCTAGCCATTTTAATCAGCCTAAGGGTTTTTGACTCAAAATCCAAGCGGGATACGGAGTACTTGAAATTCGACGCATGAAGCATTTTTTCGGGAAACATCTCATTGTGAATTTTTAAATATTTGTGCTCCAAATGGTTGCGAATCTCATAGATCTCGAGAGCATCGGGTAACATAGAATCTTTAAAAGCGGGTTTATTCTCATATAGATCTTTGCTAAGCCAAAACAGGCCTCTCAGAGGCCAATTCTGATTCTGCTTGAATTCTAGTCTTAAGCCTTTTTTCAATTCTTGTGATTCATACCAGAGCGTTTTAAAATTGACACGGTTGTTTTGTATATTCAATCTTAGATAATTGTTTAAAAAATATGCAATTTTGTCAAATATTGAGTATATAACCCTAAACGCCATTTTTATTTTTTCAATAGCTAAAGAATATGTTGGATAATCTAGAGTATTGAAAAGACGAACTTCTCTGTCCGAGAAATGAAGGTTCCTTGAATTGATACCATCATAATACATATATCTAGCAGAAACAAATTCTTGTTTTACTTGGTTGAAATAACCCATATAATCTTCTTCTTTCTTAATTTTAACTACGATAGTTGGTGGAGCAAAACTATCTTTTGCAGCGATAGGGTACGGTCCCAAGTCATTCAGTGGGTTTAAAAATAATCGATTAGCCAAACACCATCTGCGATAATGTTGCTCCTTCTTTGAAATCTCATCAGAAAAATCATTCGAATCAATTTTATTTTTAAGGTCGTCAGAGGAATATCTTGATTCAATCCGTGTTTTGAAATCGTTAAATTGCTTTCTAGCATCCTCATGTAGTTTTGAACTTAAGCTAAGCTCTAAATCCGAATAAGCAAACCTGTGAAATATTACTCTTGGGCATATTTTATGGCCATCGTCATAAAGAATTTCAGAATAATAAGTAAACCCAATTCCTCTATTGCCAAGGGCCATGCTAAAGGAAGAATCGATTTGTAATGCTCGATCCCAATATTCAATGGCTACCACAAAGCGACCTATATAATCCATCGCGCTTCCTAAGTTTGTTAAAATTTGACATCTCTTTTGAGTAGATAGCTTCTCAAATCCGTCTTCCTTTAGGGCTTTGCGCAAATTTATTATTTCATTCTCTATTTCTTCTTGTTGGAAATCCCATAATTGTTGAGGCTCTTGTTTGCGTAATATTTTCAATGACGTCCATGCATTTCCAAGAGAATAATATAATACGCTTAATTGCTGCGATGTTAAATCGCGTTCGAATAAAGCTTCTGAAATTTTAATAGCTCTTTCTAGTCCCTGTGTTTTCTTGAGATCGGACGAGACATCTATCAGAGATCCAATAAAGTATATGGCATCCTCTATCGTATAACTCTCTAGATTTTCAACTTTCATAAGCGATCCAAGAATTTCCTCCTCGTTAGCCATGTAACGTCACTTATAATCGATCTCTACCTTATCTTAGTTCAGCGAAATGGCTACAATCAACCATTTTAGTAGCATTGGTTCGAGCCCTTCTGCCATTAGATTTTAGTTGTCTTTAATGTTCTACGCATCAGCCTGATGGTCGCACCATACCTCAATTCGGGCTTCCATTCTCTTATCGCTTTCGGTGTATTCACAGAATCTTACTTTGCAAGAGTCAGTAGGTCACGTTTAAGCAAAGTTCAAAGAGGCTACAGAGTCTCGCTGTTTCCAGATAATTAGAGTTGAACAACTCATTAATGTGATCAGTGGGTCAACCGTTAAGCTCTACACCTTACAATGTTGAATATTCCAAAGGACGTTCATGCCTAGTCAAACATGCAAAGTAGGCAACCAGGGCCGCAGTCGCTGGATTTGAAGCGTAATTCTTTTTCCCGTGCTCCAGCCCTTGATTTGCAGACGATTCACGATTTCACTTAGGCAGCTTGTCCACCATGCTGCATAGCTCCTGGCCGTTGATTACGAACGGTTTGTATCCACACAAGCTTCCTTTCGATCACTGCTTCTGCGTTCTCGGTTCAAGGTAATGCGTTGTGCCTTATGCCTTCCGGTTTGGCAATAACCTTTGGATCGCTGATCTTCCAGGCCTCGGCCCTGATCCTGGAGCCATGTATGGAGTCCCTAACTCCTAACATTCCATCGAAGCACAGCCAAACGTCCCTCTCTACAGCTCATCAACAATTCTTGCATGTCAGAATGTAACTATTTCGCCGGTACTCGCAGTTATGATTCTAACAAAGGGGTCTCCGCCAGCTACCCATCACATGCTCGCTATGGCCTCAACTGGGTCCATCCTCGAAGCCTTCCAGGCCGGATATAGGCCAGCCACGAAATTCACAAAAATTGCATCGATCATGACATACAGTAAAAACTCGGGCTTCATGGACACAGTCAATCTGGATACTCGATAGATCTCAGAAGGCAACTCTATGCTATAGGACATTATCAGCTTGGCAGTCAGATAGGCAAGCATGCTGCCGAGGACCGCCGAGGGTGGAGCCAACATAAGGCTTTCCAGCATGAAGATCTTGAGGATGGACCACCGCGTTGCTCCCATGGCCATCAGGATGCCGATCTCTTTTGTACGCCTGGTCACTATCATTATCATGGAGTTTGCAATGCCGAAGCACGCAATGATACCTATTAAAGCGTAAAATGCCAAAGAAAAGAATTCTTGGGTCTGGATCAGCCTCAGGATGTCTGCGTTCAAATCCTCCCAGGACTTGGACTGATACCTGAATCTTGCTCTGAGATCCCCAACTATGTATGGTGCCTTGTATATGTCTTTCACCTTGACATCTACCTCGGAGACAACGTCTCCCTTGCCTAGAAGGTCCTGGGCAGTGGACCTGGGAATGTAGACCAGGGTTTTATCCCTGGCTGATCCAGTCTCGAATAGCCCGGCCACCTTGAGCTGGATAGATTTATTCCCCCTGGAAAGCGAAAAATCGTTCTCAGGATGGAGCTTCAGCTCTTCTGCAAGCGTTGTCCCCATGAATGCTGAGTACTTCCTGGTCCGAAGATCCTGGAAGTTGCCGTAGACGATATCCTTCTGAACGTTCATCAATCGATCTTCATCCGACGGATCGACGCCCAAGAAATCGACTCCTCTGACCTTATCTTTGTACTTTGCAGCAGCCTTTCCGCTGAGCCGGGCAGAGACCGCCTTCACGCCTGGGTAATCCCAAAGTTTACTTGACACGGTTCTGTAGAGGTAAACATACTTCTCATCCTCCTTCGGCTGAACGAGGATGTGAGGATTGTTCTCTACCGTGGTTGTGATGACCTCGTCCTGGAAGCCGCTCATGAGACCCATTAGAACAACAACTACAGCCACAGCAAGAGTAACAGCAGCGATGGTGAACAAAGCCATCTTAGGGTTTCTTAATATGTGTTTCTGAGCGACGGTGAACTCGTACATGTGGTTAACCCTTTATAGCCTCTACAGGGTCAAGGCGAGACGCCTTCCAGGCCGGATATGCACTGATTACAACGCTCAAGGCTGCCGCCAACATCACGACGATCAGAAAGTCCCACGGATTGATTACCACGGGAAGAGTGATCATCTGACCTCCTGGTGCCTCCATCCTGATCTCTTTGCTCTTGAGGTACAGAGAAATAAGCAGTCCTACAACCGCTCCAGCGGTCCCGCCAATCAATCCTAGTATGCCGCTTTCCACTAAGAAGATATTTCTTATAGCATGGCTGGTGGCCCCCAGAGCCATGAGCATTCCTATTTCGCTCGTCTTCTCGTTGACGAGCATGTACATCACGCTCCCTATGCCGAAGGCGGCGATGATCAGTATGAACAGATTTATCAGTTGGTTCTGGAAGCGCTCGATTGCTAAGGTGCGTAGGATCTCGGGGTAAAGCTGCTGCCAGCTATCTGCCTTGTAGCCGTACCCTTGAAGAACTCTTGCCACCGCATCGGCCTGATAGACATCATCCAGCTTTATGTCTACCGATGATGCAACGTCTCCTTTGTTCAGGAAATTCCTTGCAGTGGACAGAGAGACAAAGGCTATGTCCTCAGGCCAGCCTGTGGGCGTATTGAATATTCCAGAGACCACAAGGCTGGTGCTTCTTGCATCGGGGAAACTGGCGTCAACGGTATCACCCAGCTTCACCTTCAAGTTATCAGCCAACTTCTGGCCCAAAACTACTTTGTTCCCGTCCTGGATGGAAGCCAGATCCCCTCGGATCACGTATTGGCCAATTTTGTAGATTTTGTCCATATCGGATGGATTCACTCCGGACATGGCCACGTTCTCTACGTTGTCCTTGTGGGTGAAGGTTGCTGTTGTGCCTAGACCAGGAGAAACAGCCGACACTCCCGGAATTGGCCATATCCTGTCCATGAGGTTTCTGTACAGATAGATGTAGTCGTCTCCTTCCTTGGGGGTGACGGTTACATGAGACAAATCTTCGACTACTATGTTGAAAAGCATCCCCTGAAACCCGTCCTGTAGCGATATGAACACAAGAACCGCAGCTACAGCCACTCCGATGGCCAGGACAGACAGGAGGGTCTGCCTTCTGCGCGTGGTAATATGTCTTACCGCTATGAAAGGTGCGAGCACAGAAATCTCCTCGAACAGCGCACCATCCATCTGCTTCCTGATTAACTTTCCTCTTAATGCCAAGTGTCTGGGGGTTAATTTTAAAACCCTTTTGAGACATCACAGAACACGACAGGTAACAGCCTATGAGAACCTATACCGTCTGGTTGGTGGTCGCAATATTGGCGCTTATTGGCTTAGCGCAGTCACAGGAGATCACGGATGTCTACTCCAACATCGGATCGTCCGATGTCGCAGTTCAAGGAGATGTGGTAGGCGACCAGCTCCGCTTAGATCTGATATTTGGGGATCAGGTTCTTCAGACTAGACTTCTCAACCTGGACGGACCGGGCACCTGGATAGCGGCCTGGGATTCCTTCGAGGCCGAAAAGGGATCCTACCTGGTCCGTGCCAATCTACTGAGAGACAATAAGACCCAGTCACAAGGAAACTACAGGTTCTTCTACGCCGGTGAAACCCCGGTGAGATTCGATGTACGAGATTTCAATGCAGACTCCAGAGGCATCCATCTCTCCATCCTCTCGCAGGACCCTACAATCGTCGACATCTACTACATGCTCATTACCGGAAACAAGGCCATTTACATATCCGAGGATAAGTCTGTACCCATTTCCAGCGGCGTTGCCCTGGAGCTCGACAGGCCCTGGCACCAGATCCTGGTTGATGGAAAAGCTTACTCGGGAAGGGTCAAGATAGTCGAGCCCAGCCACAATCAAACCAGGGCCTACATGATGACCTTTATTGCGAAGGACGACGCAGTAATCACGGAGACCTACGAGGACGAGACAGGAGCCAGTGCTACGGTTCTCGGCAACTCCAGGGTTCCCTTCATGGGATTGCTCAGGTTCACGCTAACTCATAACGGGACAGTTCTGGAGACCATCGAAAAGAAGACTCCCGTGCTGCTCACGGGCAAAGACGAGACTGTGGAGATCTCCTGGAACAAGACCCTCGATCCAGGAGTCTATCAGCTCAGCGCTGTTCTTCTGGGCAACAACGGCGATGTGAGAGATGTCAAAGAGAGCGTGTTTGAGGCCAAGCCTCTTCCCAAGTCTGCCAATAACACGACGACTCAGAAGCAAAGCCCGCTATCTCCTGAACTGAGCGTTGCAGCGTTGGTAGCAGCCGTTTTGCTTAGACGATCGAGGACAATCTAGGCGGGCGGATTTCAAGCTGCCTAGATTGATTCGCTAAGTTCATCGTCGTCTTCGCGTACCTAAAATTGATAAGCACGTAGCTACAACTGTCCCAGCCGAGGATCAATATGAGTACGAAAATAGCTTACCTAGTGTGTTCCTTGTTACTGGCTACCTTAATTCTGCTAGCCACCGCACAGGAAAATACAACCGCTTCTGAGAACCAGATCATAGTGGGAAACAATACCATTTATTCGAACAACACATCACTTGATAACAATACTGCCCTTGTAACTCCCGCCGCGTTGATGAACCAGACAATTCAGACGAACAACTCTTCACTTGTGAGCAACCCAGTCCCTGAGAACAATGCTGCTCTGTTGAACAATACCATGCCGACAAATAACACCTCGAAGTTGAATCAGACAGTCTCCATACCTGCAGTCCATGTAGGAATGACATCCGCCAAGGCAGTCGATACTGTGGGCCTAACACCTAAATCTGTAAACAACGTAGACATGTACGGAAACAAGTCCAGTTACAACATCGAGGCCTACTCCAACACCAAACCAGCCTACAATGTGAGCGCATACTCTCACC
Organism: Methanothrix sp.; assembly: GCA_003162615.1. GTDB lineage: Archaea > Halobacteriota > Methanosarcinia > Methanotrichales > Methanotrichaceae > Fen-7. The sequence continues at coordinate 20,757 of PMNG01000131.1, forward strand.
CAAAGCCGCTACAGACGGTTACGAGCGTTGTTAAGCCGCTGGTCAGTGTGGAGAACAACAACCCGACCAAGCCAATTTACAGTGCTGGCTACTCTGCACCCAACCAAGTCACAGATCTTTCCAGCTACAACGAGAGCAAGCCGATCGTTAACCTGGAAGGCTACTCCCGGGTCAAGGTGCCCGGCAGCGTCGCTTGAACAATTCCCGTTTAAAAGAATCGATATCTCTGAGGACGCCCTCAGAGATACTTCTGAATTTTTCCGGCCAGTGTGGCCTTAGGGTAGGCCCCTACCAACTTGTCCAGGAGCTTCCCATCCTTGAAGACAAGCAGAGTAGGTATAGCAGAGATCCTATATTTGTTCGACGTCTGCATGTTCTCGTCCACGTTCAGCTTCCCGAAGACGGCTTTGCCGCTCAGTTCCTTAGCCAAATCCTCGATTATCGGACCTATCATCCGGCAAGGACCGCACCACTCAGCCCAGCAGTCCACGATCAGCAATGGATATTGATTCAGTGCTGCATCCAGAGAGCTGTCGGTCACGATGACAGGCTTGCTGGGATACTCAACCTTGGGCATAGAAGGCTTATTCTGTTCACTCATCATCTTCTCCATTTTCTTTTTTCTTATCTCATCAAGTTCGTCCAAGCTTACTCCTCCAGTCGGTTCTTGGCCTCTAGGATAAGCGATTTGAAGTGTTCCAGGTCGGCGGGCATGATCTCGTAAGGGAGCAGGGTGAAATCCAGGAACTCTATCAGATCCTGCTCGTAGTCTGCAGCGTTATTCAGGGTGTCCATGAAGACCGAGCCCTTGAATGATCCTAGCTGCAGCCTGGACTCCTCCTGGCCCCAGTTCAACTTCGCGAGGATCTCCCTCCAGCATTCAATCCAGCCCGGCGAGAGATAAAAGTAAAGCCCCTCCCTGGCCTTGTTCTCAACTGCCTTCCTGGTGATGAAGGCGTCTATGCAGTTCTGGCAATTGATAAGAGCCGCATGGTAAGGTTCGAGGATTTCACCGATCTTGGGATGGCATTCACCATACGCCACAATTATGCCCTCGCAGTCCTTGCACTTCTCCAGCTCGGCCTTCAAGGCATCAGCCAGCTCATCGAAGTCAACGTGAAGTCCCGCTCCCAAATAGTGCGCTTCGAAGGGAAAGCCAAGATCTCCCGCTATCCGCTCGAGCTCTTTCTGGAAAACGCCGCAGGCAATGATCGCGTACATTCTTTAGCTTCACTTAGGCATCTATCGGATATATCTGTGATCCTCAGATTGGAAGATCCATCTCTCGAATGCGAGTCACATCAGCTTCAGCCTTAACCCTTTGCTGGATTTTAGAGCAGTCTCATAGACAATCCGTCCGGAAGCCACGTCTTGAATAGCAAGCCCTGTGGAGTCAAAGATGGTGATCTCATCCTTGCCGGTCCTGCCGTGGACTTTTCCTGCTACGATTTCCCCAATCTGGGCATAGATCTCCTCAGGCTTGAGCTTGCCCTCGGATATTGGCACGTTGACCTCTCCAGAGTGGATTGCCTGGGCTGCATCATCGACTACGATCTTTGCCCTTCTGGTCAGTGCGGTCTCTAACTCCTGCTTTCCTTTTGCGTCTGCTCCTATGGCGTTTATGTGCGTCCCCGGTTTGACCCAGGCGTCCTTCACGACGGGCGAGCGCACGGGTGTCGTCGTAACCAGAATGTCACATTCGCAGGCATCCTGAGGATTTGTAGTCAGCTTGTAGTCGCATTCAAGAAAAGCCCTGGCCTCCCTCTCAAAGGCCCGACAGCTCTCGATGGAGCGGTCGTACACTGTCACTAGATCTATATCGAAGAACCTATCCAGAGCCATTAGCTGAGTCCTGGCCTGGGCCCCTGCACCCACCATGCCCACCACTTTGGATTCGGGCCTGGCGAGATATTTTGCAGCAATGCCACCGGCAGCTCCAGTTCTCATGCTGGTAAGATAGGTCGCCCCCATGACCGCGAGCGGAGCGCCAGTCTCTGGGGAGTTAAGGACAAACAAGGCCATGACAGTTGGCATCCCGATGTCTCGATTTCTCGGGTGGACGTTGACGATCTTCACCCCAGCAGAATTCAGGCCTTCCAGGTAAGCCGGCATAGTCCTCAGATCTCCATCGTACTTGGAAAAGTACAGATAGGACTTCGGCGGCATCTGCGTCTTTCCCAACCCATGATCTCGGAAGGCGTTTTCGACAGCCGCGATAGCATCGTCCATGTTCAATAAAGATTTAACATCATCTTCGGATAGCCAGAGTAAATCCATCGCAACACCCATGATATTTTGACACGGCAAAAAGAAATAGCCTTTGGCTGGAATATTAAGACAGAAGTCGAGCGTCTTTGCCCGCTCTACTTCATATTCTGGGAGAGAACTATTCCACGACAGGCAATATCTTCATGTCAGTCTTGGGCTTATGAAATTGCAGCCACGAAAACGCCTGATCGAAGGTTCAGCAACCCTAACCTCTTTCCGGCTCTCGTTTTCCTAGCCTCACTTTTTCCCAAGATCCTGGAACTCGATATTCTTTTGAGTTTGGAAGGACCCTGAATACCGCTGCTCACTTTTTTTCCTATTGAACGACCAACCTTGTTGGGTCGCTAAAGCCCAGAACCCGTCGAACGCCTGTTCTTCTTTGAAGGCCAATGTATTATCAGAGCGGTTAATCGACCTGATCAAGTCGGTCTCGCTCCTGTCCACATGGCTCACATTGAACCTCTCATAGACATTTGCACCAATACGTCCATAGAATAGAGGAGATTCCAGGATCTTTTCGCCTTTGAGTTGCCCTCCCTCAAACACAAGATCGCTCTTCTGAGTGAAATTTACCATTGGGCGGTTCTTGTCCATGCTGCGCAGGGATTCGAGGTTCATGGACCCGGTTCCTATCATCCAGCCTGTGGAATCCATGGCGCGGTCGTTAAAGGACCCTTTGATGGAAACATCTCCCGTACCCCTGACAATTGAGGACTCATCATAGAGCATTCCCTTATCACTGTAAGCCCTCCCGGATACAGCTTGAGGGGTATTGTGCTCCAGCTCATTGATTGAAGCTAAACGGGGCACGTTGGGCCCCGTATCATCTGCCCTGACGCCGCCTGTGAGGTCCGCAGACAGCACTATCCCCGCGACAAGGGCTACGCTAGCTATTACGACGATGAATCCGAGGCCAACTTTCACAACCATTATTTATATCCCCTCAATCAGGCTCTTTATTTTCCGCAATAGCTATTTCTGCTTATCCATCAGCAGCGTCGTTTAAGGCCCTCGCATCCTCACGTCCGAACCACCGGATATTCTAAATTATTGCCACAGGCCATATAAATTAGCATCGTCCGACTATTTCCTTATTGCTGATCAATAACTTTAGAAGATAAAACTTTCTAATGATTGGCTGGAGCGATGCTGATGTTTGGTCCGGCATCAACAATAGCCTTAGACGAAATTAAATACTGAATCATCGAGCCGCTGATCATGGTCGTTGTGAAAGCCATTACAACTAGAGCCACGAAGATCCGATTGTCTATCAGGTGATAATCAAGGGCCATCGATGCCAGGACTATCTCCATAGCTCCTCGGGCGTTCATACCAAACCCAACGGCAAGGGCATCCCTCCTGCCAATCCCGCCGGCAATTGCGCCGAGGCCAGCGCCCAGGAGCTTTCCTATGCAGGCTACTATCAATATTAACAAAACGATCACCAGGTCAAAGCTGGCGGCATAGTTCGCCTTTAGCCCTATGGAGGCGAAGTAGATCGGTGCAAGGNNGCACTGTATTTGGTCCTGAGATATACTAGGCAGACTGTCAGGGTGGAGATTCCCAGGGTCATGCCTAGGTCGATCCACAGGTTTCCACCGGTGTCGAGGAAGCTCAGGATCAGAGCGAAAAGGGTCCATCCCGTCATGTCATCGATGGTTGCCGCTGTTAGTATCATAGCTCCCAGCTCCTTGTTCAAGAGGTCCAGGTCCATTAGTATCCTGGCTATCACAGGAAGAGCTGAAATGGATAGCGCGGTGCCCATGAAAAGGGCGAAGATCCACAGGTTGGCTGCCGATGCTCCCCATAATCCCGGCAGCAGCAAGACCATAGAGAAGCCCATGGCAAAAGGCAGGAGGATGCCCGAGATGCTTGTCAGTGCAGTGCTCCTGGCTCGACGCTTAATGCAGGATATGTCCACATTCATGCCTGCTGTAAAAACAAAGCAGAGCAGACCGAAATAAGTGAGTGCGTGCAATTCCGGCGATTGCGGAAACATCCAGGCGTACATGGGCTGATTCAGAGCGCCAAAGATGGTAGGCCCTATCATCACTCCTCCGACAATCTCGCCGAGAACCGGCGGCTGATGCAGCTTGCGCGCTACCTTGCCAAATACGATAGCAAAGAAGAGAAGCATCGAGGCTTGAAGGAGCAACAGGGCGACTCTGTTTTTGAAGACACTAGCCATCCAGAAGAAAACGAGAGCCAAAACTGCCACTACGAGAAGCGTTTGGTATCCTTTCAGGCTTCTTCCCTTTTGGCTTACTTCTCTATGTGTCAATTCTGAGAACCTTCTCCACTTACTCTTCGAATTTCAACAACCGCTATACTGAAGGTTAATCACGATTGTGAATTATGTAACGATCGTTATCCTATAAATGTTTTGGATAATTTTGAAGATAATAGAGATAATAGAGATTCTTGTTTCAGGCTATGTTTGGTTCAATCTCACTTCTTAAATAGTTCAGCTACCGAGTTTTGACAACCGTTTGCTGCCAGAAGAACTTCCAAAGATTTACAGAACCAACGTAATACTAAGTAATAAAGGTTAAAAGAAGAGAAATTAATATAATTTAAAAATTTATACAGAGTAACAAGAATAGAATTGTCAATTAATATTTGTCGTATACGTCCTATTGTACATATACCATTGAAGTTATTCCGAACGCTTCAGTGATCACATCAAAAATTCTTCTTTGTTTTTCTTTTGTATCTAGCCCTACTTGCTCTATGAACGAAACTAACACATCACGAGCGTTCACAGCATCCGGGTAGTTATCCTTGAGCCATGCTTCGTATTCTATCCATTTTAAATTAGTTTCTTTATTTTCTATCAAATCCCACATGAGTTTCTGCGTACACAAGTTGAATACAATTTGGGTTTCTTCAAAAATACCTCCTATCAACCCACAACTCACTCTTCTTTCTAAGCTATTTCGCATTTTTATTAAGCCGTTTTCATAATGTTGCAAGGGATCAAATTTATGCTCTTCCTTTAACAACCTATCAACTACTGGATCTTCGAGTAGGTTTCGCAATATTAGTGCAAATACAGATGCTATATTTTTGTCAAATATTGAATAATTTGGTTTAATTTTAAGTGGCATTTTATCCATAGCACGGATAACATGCATTATTTCATGTGCTACTAAAAAAATATCATCCACTTCTGTTGGTATCTTCTTGAATATGATAGCATGCTTATCGTTAAAAGGACAATGCTCTGCGTCGCTACCTAGTAAATCGGGGTTATGCAACCATGTCATAGGAAGACTGTCTACTTTCATTTCTTCACAAAATTCCCTGAATTCTTGTGATAATTCCGACAGTGTCTGAATTGTTTCTTTTATATCGATTGTTTCCTTTATATCGATTGGTGGGCTTCGAGCGTGCATTTCTTTATTTCTAGCACGAACTTATCTAAAGTTATCTGATATTTTACGTTTCATATATTTGAGTATACTAAAATCGTCATTCATACATCCACAGCAAAACCTCCCGAATGCTGTTATCTCGTTTTGTTCGATTACATCCAACGATAAATCACTAATTTCCTTTTTCGTCGAAACTGGAGATCATCTTGGCGACTTATGTACTTCTCCCGAAATGTCTTTCGATAGTATCTTGCCTCAATCCCATATCTTAAATAACTCAGCAACCGGTTTTTGACAGGTCGAAGTGAAATGGAAGAGCAACCACAGACTTGACAGAACCACCTACAAGAAACCTTATATATGATAACAATCGTGAATGTAATTTCACGATTGTGAATCGAAGAGGTTGAGAAGAGACATACAAGTGGCTGATTTGAATAGAGCGAATTCGTTCGGATGAAGATCAGCCATGCTTGAATGAATCTCATGATCGACTTACGAAAGGTGACACGGGTGAACGTATCCACAAGGGATTTGCAGATTCAAAAAACGTACGAGACATTATTCGCCTTAGAGGATCTTAGAGAGCTCTTCAGGCAGTCTCTTCCAACTGGTTTCAATGATGCAGAGAAAGAGGAATTCTCTCGAAATCTGGCCAGAGTGAAGGCCACAATCGAAGAACTGGAGAAGGGCGAGGGCAAGCTGACCTGCCAGAAGATCGGAAACAAGCTGGATGTCAGGTCAAGAGAGGAGGAGTTCATAAACATCCATCCCATCCAGGCTGCAGGTCGCTTGACACCTGAGGCCCGCAAGGCCATAATCTCCTACGGCGACGGATACTCCACCTGCGACTACTGCAGAAAGCCCTTCCGACTGGACAAAATAACCCGGCCTCCAATAGAGGAGTTTCACCAGGATCTGGCCAAGTTCGTGAACATGGACCAGACCAGAGTGGTTCCCGGGGCTCGTCGAGGATTCCAGGCCGTTACTCAGTCCCTGGTAGAAAAGGGCGACAGCGTTATCGTATCATCCCTTGCACACTACACCGAGTTCCTGGCGGTAGAGGTTGCCGGCGGAGTTGTCAAAGAGGTTCCCCAAAACGAGAGCCACGTGGTCACAGCAGAAGCGACTGCCCAAAAGATTGAGGACGTCAAGAAGGAAACCGGAAAGCTACCGGCACTTATCATGATCGATCACTTCGACTATCAGTTCGCAAATGAGCACGATGTCTACGGCATTGCCAAGGTGGCAAAGGAGTACGGAGTTACGTTCCTGTACAATGGAGCCTATACCGTTGGGATAAAACCTGTCGACGGCAAGAAAATCGGAGCGGACTTCATCGTTGGCTCCGCTCACAAGAGCATGGCCTCTGTGGCTCCGTCGGGCGTGCTGGCCACCACAGACGAGTGGGCTCCTAAGGTCTTCCGCACAACCCAGATGGTGGGAGACGTCACCAAGAGGAAGTTCGGAATCAAGGAAGTGGAGAACATCGGATGCACCCTGATGGGAGGCACTCTGATCTCCATGATCGCCTCCTTCCCAAGGGTAAAAGCCCGGACTGAGAACTGGGACGAAGAGGTCAAGAAGTCCAACTACTTCTTAGAGCAATTCCAGAGGATCGAGGGAAGCAAGGTCTTGAGCGAGCAGCCCAGGAAGCACACCCTGACCAAAGTGGACACGACAGGAAGCTTCGACACCGTGGCAAAGACCCACAAGAGGCGCGGTTTCTTCTTCAGCGACGAGCTGAAAGATCACGGTATCATCGGCGAGTTCGCCGGTGCTACTCGAACCTGGAAGCTGAACACTTACGGCCTTTCCTGGGACCAGATAAAGTACACAGCCGAGTCGTTCATCGATATCGCAGAAAAATATGGTTTGAAAATCAATTAAAAGACGAATATCAACGGGAACGAAGATAAGACGAAGTAGATGAAGAAGACGAAGAATAATGTAATGAAGAGATTTGAGGAGTTACATGAGCAATAAAAAATACGGCCTGGGCACATTGGCGGTCCACGCAGGCCAGGAGATACCGGATCCCGCTACTGGATCCAGGGTCGTACCAATCTATCAGACCGCATCCTACGTATTCAAGAGCACTGACCATGCAGCAAACCTGTTTGCCCTCAAGGAATTGGGAAACATCTACACCAGGCTCATGAATCCCACCAATGACGTTTTCGAAAAACGCATCGCAGCTATCGAGGGCGGCGTAGCCGCGTTGGCCGTAGCTTCAGGTCAGGCTGCCATCTCCCTGGCTCTTCTGTCCATCACCCAACTTGGTGATGAGATCGTATCCGCCAACAACCTGTACGGCGGTACCTACGAGCTTTTCCACTACACCTTCCCGAAGCTCGGACGAAAGGTCATATTCGTTGACTCCACCAAGCCTGAGGAGTTCAAGAAAGCTATTACAAGCAAGACCAGGGCCATCTACGCCGAGACCATAGGCAACCCGAAGCTGGACGTGCCGGACTTCGAGAAGATAGCGTTGATTGCCCACGATGCCGGCCTTCCCTTTGTGGTTGACAACACGGTTGGGATCGGCATAGTCAGGCCGATAGAGTACGGAGCGGACATAATCGTCGACTCTGCCACCAAGTTCATAGACGGCCACGGCAACTCCATCGGCGGAGTCATCGTGGACTCGGGAAGATTCGATTGGTCAAACGGCAAGTTCCCGGAGTTTACAGAGCCGGATCCAAGCTACCACGGCCTGAAGTACTGGGACTCCTTCGGCAACTTCCCTGGCTTAGGAAACGTAGCTTTTGTTTTCAAGGTCAGAGTCCAGCTTCTCCGTGACCTTGGGCCTGCTCTGAGCCCCTTCAATGCCTTCCTCTTCCTGCAAGGAGTTGAGACTCTGGTTATCAGGCAGGAGAAGCATTCTGCAAATGCCCTAAAGGTAGCAAGATTCCTCAAGAACCATCCTGCTGTCGCCTGGGTGAATTATCCCGGATTGGAAGACCACCCCAGCCACGCTCTGGCCGAGAAGTATCTGAAGGGCAAGTACAACGCCATCCTCGGATTCGGAATAAAGGGCGGTCTAACCGCTGCCAAGAAGTTCATCGAGTCAGTGGAATTGCTCTCGCATCTGGCAAACATCGGCGACTCCAAGAGCCTGGTGATCCATCCTGCGTCCACAACGCACCAGCAGCTAACGCCAGAGGAGCAGGCGGCAACGGGGGTAACTCCGGACTTCGTAAGGGTCTCTGTGGGCATTGAGGACGTCGAGGACATAATCGCAGATCTGGATCAGGCACTAGCCAAGGCGGTGAAATGAAGAGAGAATCGGTCGGAGTAGTCGAGACCCAGTGCTACCGAATTCCTGAAGAGATTGTCCTGGAGCATGGCGATCGTCTCAGCGGTGTGAACGTCGCCTACGAGACTTATGGCAAAATAAACAACGAAAAGAGCAACGCTATCCTGGTCTGTCACGCTCTATCAGGAGATGCCCATGCAGGCGGCTGGCACAGGGAAGATGAGAAGCCCGGATGGTGGGACATAATAATCGGTCCAGGCAAAGCCCTGGACACAGACAAATTTTTTGTAATCTGCTCCAACGTCCTGGGCGGGTGCAAAGGGACCACAGGGCCATCTTCGATCAACTCCAAGACAGGTAAACCCTACGGCCTTGACTTTCCCTTCATCACCGTAAAGGATATGGTGAACGTCCAGAAGATGCTTCTGGATCATCTTGACATCGACAAGCTCTTTGCAGTTGTCGGGGGCTCCTTCGGTGGCATGCAAGTCCTTCAGTGGTGCGTATCATATCCGGATATGGTCCGTCTAGCGGTTCCAATAGCGACAAGCGCCTATTCCTCGCCCCAGCAGATAGCCTTCAACGAAGTTGGAAGGCGGGCCATAACCTCGGACCCAGACTGGATCAGCGGGAACTATTATGGCCGGACTCCTCCTGCCCGCGGCCTTTCGCTAGCTAGGATGATCGGCCACATCACCTACTTGAGCGACGAGTCGATGCACCAGAAGTTCGGGCGAAAGCTCCAGGACAAGAGCGAATACGGCTTCGACTTTACCTCCTTGGACTTCCAGGTCGAGAGCTATCTCAGCTACCATGGCGATGCCTTCGTGAAGAGGTTCGACGCCAATTCTTACCTCTATATCACCAAGGCCATAGACTACTTCGACCTGACCAAGAAGGGCTCTCTCTCCCTGGCCGAGGCCCTCAAGAGCGTAAAGGCAAAGTTCCTCGTGATATCGATAAGCTCGGACTGGCTCTACCCGCCCTACCAGTGCAAAGAGATAGCCGAGGCCCTGAGCGCCAACGATATAGACGTTCGCCACTGTACGGTCAGGTCTAACTACGGCCACGATGCGTTTCTGCTGGAATCCGGCCAGATGAACTATACGATAGGCAACTTCCTATCACGAACATCCGTGGGGGACGTTATGATCAGGGACGTTGTGACTATAAGGCACGGCTCAAGCGTTGAGGAGGCGGCCAGGATAATGATGACCGAGGGAGTCACTCACCTGCCTGTGATCTCCGAGGAAGGCAGGCTTGCGGGCATTGTCACAGCCTGGGATGTATCCAAAGCAGTGGCCCTGAAGTACAGCCAATTGGAGGAGATAATGACAAGGGATGTTGTCACCATTGGACTAGGCGATCCAATCGAGCGTGCCGCCAAGAAGATGAACGAGAACAACATATCTGCTTTGCCAGTGATCGACGGGGAACAGAAGGTCATAGGAATGATAACCAGCGATGGAGTCAGCCGACTGGTGAGCGTCTGCAGATGATGGCTGTTTGGCTCGAATTATGAAATCACAGGAGACAAAAATGATCATACATGTCAGATCGTTTGCTAGTTTCAGGGACATCCTTGGAAAAGAGCTTAGCGTAGAGTTGAAGGATGGCTCCACAGTCAAGGACCTTCTGGAGAATCTTATCTCGACTCGACAGAGACTAAAGTCAGCGGTCTTCGATGAGTCTGGCAAGGTCAGGGAATACGTTATCCTGATGAAGAACAGGAAGAACATCGAATCCCTGGGCGGCCTTGACACGGAGCTAACCGAGGGCGATGAGGTTGCCATACTTCCTCCTGTGGCCGGGGGATAAATCGTATTTAATGAACTACCTTTTCTTCTATTCCACGATCAACACTATTAACAAGAAATAGGCATCGTTTCTCTAAGAGAGCCCCATGAGGCTCCTCAATCACACTGAAAATGACCGCCTCGCGGCATCTATGATCTGTTATCCTATCATGGTGTGACTTTCTTCGTTATAAGAGAGCATGGTAAATCAGGAACTATAAAAATACTCGAAAGCGTTAAACAAAATAACCAAGCCATCTCATATCTTGTCAATTGTCATTGAACTCTAAGTAGTTGCATACGATTTTCCCTGTAGACATATTGCTCGTCCCCGCAAGTGGTCTGAGTTACGGTACACCGTGCAGCCTGGATGTAGCGTGTCTCAACCTAATTGAGATAGGAATCAGCAATCTCGGCTTGAGTGCGCATTCTCATCCACCTCACCTGAATTTTTGTCCTTTGAACATTACCGTTAATTAATCACATCCACAAGCAGAGTAGAAATAGATTTGATTGTACAATTCGGGTTCGGGTATTCTATCCAGAGCCAGGAATAAAAAAATTGCCGAAGGATAGCGGCCCTATGCTTTGAAAAGTGCAGTATCGGCCCAGCTTTCGGATAGGATAGACCAGAAATCTTGGGCCAACCCTTTCAGAACGAAATCATAAGGCATATAGCCGTACCCTTTATCAGCCCAGGATTCGCCCCAGGAATTTCTCAGTATGAATGCTCCCACACTCGAGTTCGGGCACTGGATTGAGTCATAAATCCAACAAAGTCTACCGCATGGCCTCCCTGGACGTTTTCGTTCTGCATGGGGAACGGGATTAAGCCGTCTGGACCTACCTTCATGAAAGAGTCGTAGACGGTAAATCCAAACTCAACAGGAATGCCATTAGCCAGCATGGTCTTGATCGCCGTGAGAATATCTGCTGTTCCAAGTCCCGGTGGGTCCAGTCGGACATAAGTAAGGGCCTTGAAGTTTTCTGCAAATGCATACAGGAATGCAGAAGGTTCGTTGTCAAAAACGGTTATATCATAAGGGTAGAAATCCTCTAGCGGGGCTCCGAACAATGTTAGAGCTCCCAGTGTCGATCGGATCTCAGCTCCCGAGTCTCCTGAAAGCTTCATGAAGTCTCTTGTAGCCTTATAGATGAACAGTCGCGAGACTGGCTGGAACGTTCCATAGGCTTTAAGCTCCATGTATTCGTAGAGCCCTGATGCGGCATTTGCCGTGCAAGAGCCAAGCTGTCCCTGGTCAACGATTGGCGAACAGTGGGGCCTCAAGTCTACAGCGGACCGTGCTGATTTTTTTGGTATTTTTGCCAAGATTTTCTGAACTTCTGGATGTGATCGGATGTAGTCAAGATGACTTGGCTTGTCCGGAATCCATCCAAACTTGTTTATAGGTTTAGTACATCCCATATCCGACACCTCACCAATCTCTTACAAAATCTGTTCTGAGGTAAAACCAGCCTCTTTTGACCAATTTCTCATCATATTCTGGCAAGTACCGCTTAACTTCATTTGCCGTACTTATTTATTATTTTTATTTAGTATAAATAGTTAATAACACTGCACCGTTTACTTAAAATTTGATCGAGTTCGGCTAACTATCTTAAAATGTATTCAAAAATTTGTGACCTGTTGGTCATTACAGTAAAAATTGATAAATTTATAAATGATAATAGAATAATTATGCGGTCGTCGTCACCTCCAAGGCTTGGGCATTCAGCCCATAAAGGCTCTGGCGCGCATCCTGGAAATAGAAACGTTTCTGAAGAAGATCCTCGTCTTTAAGTCTGCTCAAAGCGTATCTTACTGTTCTGGCAGGAAGATATGTCTTGCTTATTATATCCTTCTGCGTCAAAAGGCTGCCCGACTCCAGCACCTTAAGGACAAGCTTTGCTGATGGCGGCAGTCGCTCTAGCTTCGAACTTGGCTGTTCATATCCGGGGTTGGCAAAGTAGATCCCTCATTTTCAGCTCACCGAATTAACACTTGTTATCGCAGGTTATAAGCCTTGCGATTAAGGCAATCCTCTTCACTAAGAGTGTATTTGCCCCCTTCTTTGGCATCTTCCAACACGACGTTCAATTCCTTCATCCTGTTACGTATCTGATCCGCCAGCTCCCAGTCCTTTTTTTCACGGAGCTTCTGTCTTATTTCGATCATTAGCTTGATCAGGTCGCGGGTCATGTCTTCTTCTTTTCCTGCGGACATTTCCAACCCCGAAGAAAAGCTGATTCCGAAGATCCCGCCGAACTCCCCCAGCAGCTGCTTCGTGTCCTTCAAAGCTTTCTTCGATACGGTTTTTTCGTTTATTCTGCGGTTTATGTCCCTCACCAGGTCGAATATAACCGAAAGCGCGTAAGGCGTATTGAAATCGTCGTCCATTGCCTCTAAGAACCCAACCTTTGCCTTGATCAGGATTGGGTCGACTTCCTCAGATTCTACGATCCCGCCGGGCATTTCTAGCTGTTCTTCAATTATCCTAATCAGGTGGCGAATTCTCTCAAGGCTCTTTCGGGACTGCTCCAGTACCTCTTCGGAAAAATCGATTGGTGATCTGTAGTGCGCAAGGAGGACGAACAATCTGAAGGCGTCGGCATCGCATCTCTCCAGCATTTCCCTGATGGTCATGAAGTTTCCCAGAGACTTCGACATTTTCTCTCCCTTTACATTGAGAAAGCCGGTATGCATCCAGCATCTAACCAGGGGCTTTTTTCCAGACGTCGCCTCCATCTGAGCGATCTCTGCCTCATGGTGGGGAAATATGAGGTCCATTGCTCCGCCGTGGATGTCGTACTGGGGTCCAAAATAGGTCTCCGTTATGGCCGTGTCCTCGATGTGCCATCCTGGCCGTCCTCTTCCCCAAGGCGAATCCCAGGTTACTTCAGCTCCGTCTTCCCGTTTCTTCCATAATGAGAAATCTCCGGAGTTCCTCTTGGTTGGATCGGGATCTATCCTGTGGCGCTCCATCTCCTCCAAAGTCTGATGCGACAGCTTTCCGAAGTCCTCGAACCTGGATTCGTCGAAGTAAACGCCCGTCTCCGTCTCATAAGCGAAGCCCAAATCAACCAATCGCTCAATCTGGCCGATGATCTCGGGAATGTGCTCTGTTGCCCTGGCGTAGAGGTTGACATTTGTCACGCCCAAGGTGCGCATATCCTCCAAGTACCTTCGCTCAAACTTGCGCGCCAGAACCGCTGGCTCGATTCCTAACTCGGATGCCCTCTGGATGATCTTGTCGTCAACATCGGTGATGTTCTGGAGATAGAACACGGAAAGGCCCTTGTGCTTTAGGTAGCGAGCTATGACATCGAAGGCTATGTACGTCCTGGCATGGCCGATGTGCGAGTCGTCGTAAACAGTGGGTCCGCAGACGAATATATTGACGCGATTTTTGTGCATTGGCTGGAACGGCTCTTTCTTGCCGCTCATTGTGCTGTAGATCATCATAGGCCGGNNTTAACCGGTCAGTCACCCCGGCACTTTCGTTGCACTTCTTAGAGAAAAGGTAGACTAATATTTGGCGGTAGCGGCAATGGTTTGTTGAATCCTATGAATTGATTGACATCGTGATCTCACAGAATTGATGTGTAAAATCGCACCCTTTGCCTGGAGGCGCGGTAATCGCCGTGGGTCGATTCAGCTTTTTCCTTCTTCATAATCCTCTTGTAATTCAGGACCGCTCATTGCGATTCGTGATATCTTCTATAGCTAAAGAGATCATATGCTTGCTGGATCCTCTTGCAGCTTCGTGATCCTGATTGAAAACGCTACCTCTGCTATTTTCTCCCAAAATAGTCGCTTTACATATTTATATTATCCTTGTTTCCAGTCATTAAAGCGATCCTATTTCAGAGATGGTCAACTCCCTTGGTTTTATGGTTCTTTGGATAAAAATTTAGCCAAAGCGCATTTCCTTAACGTATGAAGGTCCTAGCCCGTGCCTCACGGGTTTGCTTAGAACTTGCTCTGCAGACCTATTGAAAGCAAAAATTAAGGCGACCTAAGGTTCCATCTCGTCCTTCACTTCAGGCCAGTCATGGCTAAGCTGTATAGGCTCTGACGAGCATCCTGGAAACAGAAACGTTCCTCGAGAATATCCTCGCCCTTAAGCCTGCTCAGGGCGTACCTGACAGTTCTGGGAGGAAGATCGGTCTTGCTGATCAGGTCTTTTTGTGTCAGAGGGCCATTAGTTGCCAGGACATCGAATACATGCCTTGCGGAGGGCGGAAGATAATCTACAACATCAAGATCTGGCGGTCCATTGTTAGAATTGTCTTGAGTTGGACCCGAGTACCTGCCCCCAGCAACTGAGCCGGAACTGCTTGTTGACGGACCCTGTCTGCTGTATGTCCGTGAACTGCTCTCTCCAAAGTAAGAATAGCCAGGATCATAGACATCCATGCTGCCGGATGGCGATACAAGGTCTGGGCAGTGACACCCCTGAGAAAAGCAGGTGCTATCCTGTTTACTTCCGCAACAGCTCATTCCCATTGAGCTTTGACAGCCTGCAGACGTGCCTGTACAGGTCTTTGTGATTTGCTCTGAAAGGACAGGAGCCATTAGAAGGCTGATAACCGCTAATACTCCAATCAATCTTGTAATGATCATCCCCACTCACCTCTCTTCCCTTTTTTGACGATTCACAATCGTTAATCTTCGTATGAAAGACAATCGTCGTTGTATATAGAGTTATCGCGATTCTGACCTTTTCAAGTCCTGTAAAGGAGTTCAGACCGAGATTTCAAGAGTTTCAACCGCACGTGCACCTAACTTTCTTGCGGCTTGTCCATCCTGATGTCGATCGGTTCGAAATATTTGCATGCATTGAAAGCAATGTACCTACAAAGATATAATGAT
>PMNG01000144.1 GCA_003162615.1 Methanothrix sp.
AACTGATTATTGAGCAAGTACGATTTACCGTTATCAGCAAAAGGCTAGAATCTGTGCCTATTGTGTAGTATAACGGCTAGTTTGCCATCATCGAGTTTGTAGCTACTCTGCTTAAAAGTGAAAATGGGCTGGAAGAATTGCGGGTTATATGCCCTTAATTCGTGGGTGCAGTTGCTCTCAACTCTTTTTCCTTGGCGAATGCGGCATCTCGCTTCGCTGTCCGTCCAGAAAATATCGATGGCACCTTGAAAAAATCAAAGAAAATCGTAAATAGCGCGCACTGGTTATATGCCTTATCGTTTGGCCTTCTTCTTCTTTTCTCCATCAAGCTTATTCGCTTTCTGATCCTTCTTGCTCACTTTTTCTCTTTCTTTCCCCGCTCCTTGTTGCATATTTTATCCAACCTCGCTTTTTAGGGCATTTCAGCATGCTGTCCATCATCTTTACCGTTTCGGTATATAGGGCTTGAATCACGCTGACCCACGGGGAAAGCGGCCAAATGTTGGTATTTTTAGTTACATGCAGCCGTGCTCTCCAAGCTCTTGCCAGATAGTGTCTAGAATATACACGCCAATGAATGAGCCTGCCCTGCGAAGGTTTGTGGAAAGTATGGATTAGATCTGCACCAATTTCGTACTATAACCAAAATCAGAAATTCATCTAAACTTCCTTGGCTTTGACGAAGGCTCCAAAGGGCCGTTTATAACCCACAAAAATTAGCAGTTGACATTGTGAGCTTCGGATTTAATAGAATCTAATCCAAAATAAATAAGTATTAACACAGGATAAATTCAACTGAGCTGGGACGGCAGTGGCTTCTTGATTGCCGCCCTCAGCACATCCGCATCTGAATCTTCAATCTAACCCAACACTTCACCTGTGGGCATAATAAGCNNTCGCCGACTCCCTCGTCCACTCCGTCGGGCTTCATGACCTTCACCGGCAACGCGTCGCAAGGAGCCCAGTGGATGATTCTAAACCTGTCCTTCTTCGCCTGATCAGGATCGACGTAGACTAATTTCGCCAAAGCGGGCTCTTCGCTTGTAAGCTCGACTGTGCAGAAGTCCTTCAGCCTGAATTGGTCTCCAGGCTTAAGAGACTCTAGGTCGCTCCTGCACACAAACACCTTGTTTCCTGCAGGTATCTCCCGAAAGCCGCGGTCGATTGTGGGATGGAGCGGCGCGCACACGAGCGCGGGCACCTCCCCCTCGATCTCGAGTTCGACTGGGTCCCAGACGAAAAAGTATCTGTTGGCCTCAGGGTCGATTAGCTTGCGATTTTCGGCATAGATTGTGTCCATGCTTATGCTGATGTCGGTCTCGCCGACTCCCAGCTCCACCATGAACTTGCGCAGGGCCTCCGGCCTGATCCCACGACAGCGCATGGCTCTGACCGTAGGCACTCTAGGATCGTCCCAGCTGGTGTACTCGCCTGCCTCTATGGCCTTCTTGAGCTTGCTGGTGCTGAAAGACCCAAACTGGTGGATCTTGATCTTTCCCCAGTGAATCACCCTCGGATATTCCCAGCCCATGTGCCTGTAGAGGTACTTCTGCCTGCTTTCGCTGTCCGCCAGGTCTTTGCCCCGTAGGATGTGGGTCATTCCGAGCAGGTGGTCCTCCACGCCGGACTCGAAGTCGAGCAAAGGCCAGACCCTGTACTTTGCTCCGACATGAGGATGGCTTGCTGTTACTATCCTGAAGGCAGGCCAATCTCGCATGGCCGGGTCCTTGTTAGTCATGTCTGTCTTGACCCTCAGAACAGCTTGCCCTTCCGCCAGTGTGCCGTCGAGCATCTTCTTCCACAGGTCCAGATTCTCCTCCGGCGACCTGTCGCGGTGGGCGCATGCAATCCCTGCATCCTTGTGCTCCTTGAACACGAGCTGCTCGCACTGACAGACGTAAGCCCCGCCTCTTCGGATCAGCTCCTCCGCCACCTCATAGTAGAGCGGCAGCCTCTCGCTGGCTATTATCACCTGGTCAGGCTTCGCACCCAACCAGGCGCAGTCCTCCAGATACCAGCCATACGCCTCAGGCATCGGCCTTTTCTTTACAGGGTCGGTGTCGTCGAAGCGGATGAGGAATTTGCCGCCGTACTTCTTTACATACTCTGAGTTGATGATGATCCCACGGGCGCTTCCTAGAGTAGGCGGGCCGTTTGGGTTTGGTGCGAAGCGCATGACTACGCCACCTTCTGCTCCAACGAGGTCAGGAAGGCCTTTGGTCGGCTCTTTGTGCTCGGAGAGTTCTGCGATCAGCTCCGGTGCGATTGTCTCCAGGCGCTTCTCCCACTCTTCGGGACTCATCGCAGCAACCAGGACTAAAACAGCCTTTATCTCTGGGCCGACCTCCTTTGCCCTGGGACGAAGCTCGGGATGCTCGCCCATGAGTTTTCCCATTACAGCCCCGGAATTTGGAGCAGCTCTGTACTTCACAGCGTTCTGTAGCGCGTACTTCTCTATGAGCTCCCTGATCTCTGCCATTCTGTACTTCTCCTGAAAACAGCCTCGTTTGTATCAGTCTTTCTACAAAGGGATATCTCTTATTGTTGGGCAGGGATTTGACCTTGGAATCAATGTTCTATGCTTGGCGATTGCTGATAGGGTCAGAGCAATACAGTCTTAATGCATCTCCTATCATTTTGTCATGATCGAAAGCAAGCATGGGCAGGTTGTAAAGCGGAAAGACCTCCGCCGATTTGGCATCGGATCCTGAGACCAGATTACCCGACCCCTTGGAAAAGTAGCAGATGGAGACCACATGTCCCCGAGGATCGCGATTGGGATCTGAGTAGACACCTACCAGGCCAACAAGATCGATCACGAGGCCAGTCTCCTCCCTAGCCTCTCTGACAACGGCCTCTTCGGTGCTCTCGCCTATCTCCACAAACCCGCCAGGAAGAGCGTAACAGCCTTGGAACGGCGGATTCAACCTCCTGATGAGCACTACTCCGCCTTCGAAGAAGATGACCGAATCCACTGCTAGGAGAGGTGTTCTCATTGCGAACCTTTGAGGCGTAACCTTTGCCGGACCGAAAAGCTTATTTGCGGCATGCGTCGTTACCACACACGGCAAAGGTCGATTTGTGATCTCCCTCCTTAACCCTAACATCCAATCGACTTTTGCCTCTTGTTCATCATGATTGAGTTCAAAAGATAATCTTTTCGGTGCAGACTCGATGGTGAATGACTACAGTGTGTGGACGGTGTAGTGAGGATCATGCAGTGCAGTCGTGCAGTGTGTGCAACAAGTGACAACCCATCCGCGAAGGCGACGAAGCTAAATGTATTGCCCCTTTCTTTAACTCATGCCCTTTTACGTTCTCAAGCTGGGGGGCAGCCTGATCGGTTCAGCCAGAGCTATTATGTCCAGGTTATCTGAACTTGAGGCCAAAGGCTATAGCTTCCTGGTGGTTCCGGGAGGAGGCCCAATGGCCGATCTGGTTCGTGAACTATTCTCGAAGTACAATCTTTCGGATGAGGCAGCCCACTGGATGGCCATCCTGGCCATGGAGCAGTACGCATATCTCTTGGCAGACGGTACTGGTGCCGTCTTGACAACGGAAATCGCCAATTGCGATGGAGTAAAGGTTCTACTGCCTTATCACGCTCTGATGGAGGACGATAGCGGTCTCAAGCACTGCTGGGATTACACCTCCGATGCCGTGGCCGCGCTGGTGGCCACAAGGCTGAACGTCGATCTCATCAAGGCAACGGATGTCGATGGTATAATAATGAACGGCGAGCTGGTGGAAGAGGTCACAGCCGCCTCGCTGGGCCGAGTAAAGTCTTGCCTTGATCATGGAAGTCTTGAGCTTATCAAAGGCAGAAGCTGCTGGATTCTTAACGCGACCGATCCTGATCAGCTCATCGATTCAATAATTACAGGAAGGGGAGGGACAGTTGTAAAGGGGTAGGAACGTAGCGTTCGGAAACTCAAACTTCTTACCTTGCCTTTCTGTCTAGTCTATGGGAAGGTTTATACCATGTGATACAGCAACCAGAAGTGAGAAACATGAAGGAAGAAATACCCGAGAAGTGCATATCGTGTGGCGTGACGCTGACCGGTGTAGGCGGGGTTAAGTTTCCCTGTCCTAGCTGCGGTACAGTAATAGCCAGATGCAACAGATGTAAAAAACAGAGCAATGCCTACACCTGCAAGGTGTGCGGTTTTGCAGGTCCTTGAGGTGACTTGATGGGAGACGTAGCGATAAGGATGAAGGTCATGCCTGAGAGCACTGATGTGGATCTGGCCAAGCTAGGGGAAGCCATCAAAGCAGTCGTTCCCAGCTATGCAAGGCTGCACGCCGTTGAGGAGAAGCCGATTGCCTTCGGACTGAAGGCCCTAATAGTGGTCACAATTATGGACGATAAGAGTGGCCACAGCCCGGAGGAGACGGAACTCCTCTTCGCCAAGATTCCGGGTGTGGAGTCGGTCGAAGTGGAAGAGGTAGGTCTTCTCTAACTTTTCTTTTCAGGGCTTGTAGATCAGCGGTAGATCGCCGCCTTCGCAAGGCGGAGGCCGCGGGTTCGAGTCCCGCCAAGTCCACTTTTCGATGTTTTTGCGTCATTTTGGAATAGCTGATTCGATTAAAAATTTGAATTCTTCTTCTCGATGCCTCAAATATGATCATCGGTTCAGTTTCCTAACTGGAACATCTTTATCGAATCAGTACCTGCAAGATTTGTCTGACCTAGACCACCTTATAAATCTCGTCACAGAGCCCTCTTCATGCCTTCTCTTTTCAACAGAATTTCCACTGACCGAAGAGGTTATGTGTATTCATCGTCTCTATACTATTATGGCTACAGAGGACCCAATCAAATTGAATTTTGGGGCGTATCTTCTCCAATTTGATCGAAGCGAGTACAACATCGAAATGAGGGACGACATTGCCATAGCCACAGCAAAGGATGATCCAAATAGTAAAGCAAGAATCTCGATCTTGCCGAGCGTTTCTTGGACAAATCTGTACGAAGACACTCTGCAAAGAGTTCGAACAGCTTCGCAGGACTTCCCTTGGATGATCGAGAACATCCCACCTGAAAGTCGCAGCCCAGGTCCTGAGCGCATTCAGGTAGATGGTCGCGATGGATTTCGTGTTCAGAATGCCTATCTGGGCAAAGATGGAACTGTTATTTTATCTGCAGAACGGGTAGGCTGCTGGCTTGATGACTTCGTTATATGCGAGATCCTTGCCATCTATTCTCCGGATGATAGGGGAACTGTGTCCCTGGTGAGGTCGATAGTTAAAACGATACACTTTGAGAATTCCTAGATTCCTTTGGCCCTCATCATCCATAGTTCCGTCATCTATGGCTATATCCATTTAAAGGGCCCAAAGATGTGATTTTCCTGAGAGATTAGGCGTCTATTAAAATATGCAAGGGGGATTCTGGACGAAAGCGCTAGATCCATGGTCGATCGATTATTTTGAGGACAAGTTTGCGAAACCTGATCCCTGGAAATATTTCACTTCGATCTACGAAAGGACGAAGTACCAGAGGCAACTTGATATTATAAAAGACCGCAATCAAAATCCTCAAAGGATCCTTGAGATCGGTTCAGCCGAAGGTGCCCAGACCCTCCTATTGGCCGCTCAATTCCCAGAAGCTAATATTACGGCAATAGAGATATCCTCGAATGCTCTAGGAAGGGCTAAGAATAATCTGTTGCAGTTCGCCGATAGAATTGAGCTGATAAATGCTGACATCGCAGAATACGAACCCTGCATCGAAGATAGCTTCTACGACGTCTGCATATGGAGCGAATCGATCTACTATCTGGGTGCACGGCTTCCATTGACCACGACATACGATCTTCTGGCCAAGGTTATGGACAAGCTGAAAGATAGTGCTTTGCTGGTCATGGCCAATACAGTGGGCCTGCCTGAGGGTATACCTGAACACGTTGTGACCAAACGGCCAATTATAGACTGCTATTATTCCCTCATGTCCAGCCTAGCTTTGCCTATATTGAAATCAAACTACTTAGAGGATAAGCTGGGACGGACGTACGAATACCAGATCTGGGCATTCGAGCTCAAATTATAACTTGTTGTTGAGAAAAATAATAAGCTGCATTTAGCAGCTAAGCCCATTTGATTAAGAGGCATTGCCCAATCTAAAGGGGAGCGTGCCTCGGCATAATGTTAGGATCTATTCCTTTTGCGAGCTCTGTTACGTCTGTGACCTTGCTTTTTGGGGCTTGGTATGGTTGCCCAATAGTTGTCGGTGTCTGTGACTGCTGCCCGACGGTTGTCGTTGTCTCTTGAGCAGTTTGAGGCTGCTCTGCTGCTGCAGTCGATGCCGTTGGCGACGGTGTAGCGATCTCTGCAGGAGCGTAACCTGAAGTGTCCGGACTCAATTTCGTAGCCGTAAACGTGTCTTGGGCTGCGTTTCCATTGCTGTCATAGCTGGTATAGCTTCCCTGAATTGTGTCGCCTGAGATCAATCCGATCATATCCGTAGATACAAGCACCTCGCCCTGCATTGCAGCCACGGCGATGTTTGCTACCTTACCGGAGATCGATCCTGTCAAAACGCCATTCCATGGTTCGGCTCCTTCGAATTTGCACCTTCCCGAGATAGTGTCGCCTGACTGGTTTAATGCCATTGTAATCTCGGTATCTGCAAAGGACGCTTTCCAGATTCCCTGAACCCCGACGAACTCGACCGCTGGCGAGGGCGTTGAGGTATTAACTGGAGTCGAAGTTATGTTCTCCGACGAATTCTGTCCTGGAGCCGCGAAGACGCTCTGAGGCGCTGCGACCAACATCAGTAAAAGTAATGCAATTTGCCCAATCCATTTAATTTTCAAATCTGAACCTCCATACTAAGCGTACAATCGCTTTTGGTACCGTTTGGTACTTCCGTCTTTCAGGTTAATAAGCTCTTCATTTGCCGGATGGTTCCAAATATTTGTGCAAAACAGAATGGATCGCGATATCAATCGATATTATCTAAGTGACTTCTGGTATAATCTCCAGCGAAATTGTCAATAATTTAAAACCTTAGCCCTCTATAAAGTCAACGATATCGATTCAAGACGACAAATGTCGATTCAAAAGGCGAATGTAATCTCTAAGTTTATCAATAGCTTTAAAGGCATATTTTTATAACATATTCTCAAGATCAATACATGTTAAGCTTATCGTGAAATCTATTGTTAGTAATCCTCAGCTTTCGTCAATTGTCTATAAATACTAAAAAAACATTTGAAACCTAGTGGATTGGATGTATTGGGAGGATAGAAATGAGCAAGTTAGCAATGATAACAAATGATTCTGCTCTTTGTTGGAATAGGATTGGAATATAGTTCTTGCAACGTATCCGGAGAAGTTGGGAAAACGGCCTACCATGGGAATGTACGTGATTTGACAAATAATAATACCGACACCCGGAATTATTCTTGCTCAAATAATACCAACCGTCTGGTGAATCATAAATGCAGGAAAAATGAAACATGCACCTGTGTAGGACCCAACATTGAGAACCGCACTTGGGGCTGTACATGCCAAAACAACACGACCTGCTCCTCGAACAACTGCACCTCCAATAACTGCACATGCCAGGAGTTAGGCGCTAACAACAACTCGAGCGGCATATCATGCGCTAGAAATGGGCCCTGCCTTGTCAACGGTACAATCAATCAAATTACATTGAACAAAGAGAAGAAGGGCAGGGTCTTCACAATGACCCTGAACTGTCCAAGATGCACCTAAGCTGCTGTCAAAGGCCCACTCGTATCGCTGACCGATGGCCTTTGTCGTTATTTTGATTCACTGATGATCTGCCTCAAGAACATGCTAACGAAGATGAAGATCGTTTCAGCGATCAAAAGTTTCTTAACCTATTTGTTCTCAACATAATGAGGTCAGGAGTTACAAATGACAGGCTGTTCACACAGAAACTGCGGCAATAGCGAGAAGGTATGGCTCATGCACACTTACGGGGGCAAAGATTGTGGGCTGAAGCCACATCCCTACTGCGTTGAATGCGGCCTGGTTAAGAACCTGTCCTCGGACAAGCCTCGAAAGATCGGTTTTTATATCAACATCGTTGCGGCTCTAGGAGAACGGCTGAAGATCAGCAAAGCTCAGATGAGGCTCGTTTCCATGGAGCTGCACGATTCCGGCCTTGACGACTCCTATGGCCTTGACCGATACCAACAGGAAGTGCTGTTTACACAGATTGTCCGAAAGTATGTCTCAGTGTCAGAAAAGATTATCCGCGAACTCCTGTAACTCTAGTTCCAGTCCGCCTCTTCATAATCCTTCTCAATAACGCCGCTTATCCGATCCCAGTCGTAGCCTCTTGCAAGTTCGATGCACTTGGTCCTCATGTCGGCGCTTTTGTCTAGAACGCGGATGATCGCTTTCGATAGCTCATCGGCAGTCGGCTCGCACACGAGGCCGGTTCCTTCTGTTACCAGATCGCTTACTGCATTCATTCTATGGTTCACGGTAACCAAAGGCAGCCCGCATGCGTTCGCATCTAATGCTGCCATTCCAAAGCCCTCNNTGAATTTTATGTTATTCTCCAGCCCAAGCTCTTTTGCCAGCCGTTTTACCCTAATGGCTTCCGGTCCGTCTCCAATTATGACCGTACTGATATCTGGGACTTCCCGTTTAACAAATTGTAACGCACTTATGAGAAGATCTAAATTCTTGTGTCTGATTAGCCTTCCTGCATAGACAATATCAGAAGTCGTATCCCAAGCCTTTATCCGTTCAATTCTCTTAAAGTCTAATCCGTTGGGAACCATCTTGACGCCCTCGACTCCCATACGCCCAAGCTCTTTTTTCGTCATCTCTGAAACTGCTATGTTCTTATCTGTGAGCTTTGAGACAGCAGATTCAATATACTTGCCGATAAAGCCTTTTTTTCCCAGGTATTCGTACCAGTAGTCTCCCCAGACTTCATGCCAGGTTATGAAAAGGTCGGACCTACCGGATATTGAAACTAACCTCGAAGAAAAGCAGGGGATGTATGGAAACTCTTGGCAATCTATCAGGTCGTAATCCCCTTTTAAGGATACGAGAACCTTCCAAGCGAAAGCCAGGGCCTCTTGAATCGATCTTCGATCACCGGAGTAGAGACTTCTGGGATTGCAGATGCCGTGAAGGAATACGCCATCCCTTTGGATGACGCTATCGCCCTTCCACCATTTAATCCCAAAGCAGTGAACCTCATGCCCCCTGTCGGCAAGCCTCCTGGAAAGTTCATACACCCTCTTCTCTGCGCCCCCTTTAACCCAAGGGTAGACGGCATCGTAGACGTAGGCAATCTTCATACAGGAGCCTCAGAATCAATCGGCCTTGATGCCATTGTTCAGCAGCAGCAGGCTCAAGAACATCCCTGAGAATATTGTCTGTATTCCCAGAATGCACAGTATCAGGGCCATCATAGCGTTCTGGGTCTGGTACAGCTCTCCGAACCCTGCCGCTCTCCAGCCGAGCAGTACATCAACTCCCAAAGCCAAGCCGAAGGCGAGGAGCAAGATTCCAATAAGTAGCTCCTTCTCCAAGGAATGATAGCTCATAATCTTCTTTGTCAAGTTGGAGCTGCTTGAAACTCCGTATGCCACTCCATAGGCTGCAAAGTAGAGTCCAGCTAGGAGCATCTGGTATCCGATTACTAGCAGCAAGCTTCCCAGAATCAGCGAATGCATCCTGGTTTGTTCATGAAGCGAAACTACGGCAGCAAGGGCCAATCCTATTATAAGTGCCACTACGCCCGGTACCATGAGGAAAGGTACGGGCCTATAGAGCATCATGAATCGCAGGTGTCTCCAGCCGTCCGAGAAAGGGCTCAGCTTGGATTTGCCCTTTCGAGGGTAGTAGGTTATGGGAACCTCGGCTATTCTCAAATTCTTATGGGCTGCTTCGATCACCATCTCCGAGGCGAACTCCATCCCACCCGCCTTCAGGTTTAACCTATCCAGTGCATCCCTGGTTATGGCCCTCATTCCGCAATGGGCATCGGAGACTTCAGTGGCAAAGAGTTTGTTCAAAACCCACGTTAGGAAAGGATTGCCGATGTATCTGTGAAGAGCTGGCATTGCACCTTGCTTTATTTCTCCCTTAAGCCTGGTCCCAAGGACCATATCGACGCCACCGTTTTGGAGACTGGAGATCAACTTATCGATCTCTCTTGGATCATAAGTAAGGTCTCCGTCCATGAGAACGATGTACTTTCCACGTGCATGCTTGAAACCGTAAAGATACGCATTACCATAACCCAATTTTTCCGGTACGACCACGGTTGCACCATGCGATTTGGCTATTACCGGTGTGTCATCTGAGGAGCTGTCTACAACTATTATTTCTCCTTCTAGACCCATTTTCTTGAATACTTCGTTAGCCTGCTGAATACACTCGCCGATGGTTTTGGCCTCATTCATGGTAGGGATTACCAGGCTGACTAGTGGCACATCCCATCTGATAGATCTTCAGTGATTAAGCCTTTCCGACATAAACGGTTATAAATGAGAGCTACTATTCAAAACCCATAAGAGTATTTTGGGTAACACGTGGACGCAATTTCCAAGATAATGATATTAGTTGGAGGAACATTTCGGTCCACCGCCATTGTCAAGGCCATTTTTGTTGCTCGAGGTTCGTGGTTTCTGGTGTAATCGAAGTTTTTATAGAGTCCTTACTGGTAAAATAGCGCCGAGGGTGAGATTCGAACTCACGAGACCCTTGCGGATCACCAGCTTTCCAGGCTGGCGCCATACCGCTAGACGACCTCGGCATCAACAATTATTGCCTGATACTGGCACCTGCATAGAGCCCGGCTTCTTCTCGGCCAGTTTCCAAGCCCTTGGATACGTGCCCGGCTCCATTATTACCCTTTCGGTCTTGGCCACGATTCCCCTCTCTGCAGCCAACATTTCGGAGTTGGATAGGGCGGCCTTAGCAAGGGCTACCGCCTCGCCCTTTAGTGTAAATATGGCCACGTCATCGCCAACTTTTATATCAGTCTCCAGGCTGAGCAGCCCCGGCGCTGCCAACGGAGCACCGTGGCAGACAGCATCAACGGCATTATCGCTAATCACAAGCCGAGGCAGATGCCTGAGGGCAGTCTCCACAGGATGAATAACGCGGCGCAGCTCTTTCTCATCTCCTGTCTCTTTCCAATTCTCGTAGGCATCCTTCAGCTGATGTAGCGTCACGAGAGTCCCGTCCTCTCTGAATGGCCCTGCCTTGGTGCGCCTTAGCTCTTCCATGTTTGCCCCGGTGCCCAGAGCCAGGCCGATGTCGTAGCAGAGCTTACGCATGTAGGTCCCCGCCTCGCAACCTACCTGCATCAGTGCGTGCTGCTCCTCGATCTCCAGGACGTCCAGGTAGTAGATGGTCCTTGTCCTGAGCTGTTTGACGACAGAGGACTTGAGAGGCGGTTTCTGGTAGATGGGGCCCTCAAACTCCTTACAGACCTCTAGAATCCGTTTGCGCGGCATAGCTTTGTGCACATGCATAAGGCAGATGTACTCCTTGCCCGCCAACAGAAGCGTGTCCATCACCCTTGTGGCATCACCGAGCAGGACCGGCAGGATTCCCGTTACCTTGGGGTCCAAGGTGCCGCTGTGACCAGCCTTATCCACATGGAGTATGTTCTTGACCCATGCAACGACCTCGTGGCTGGTTGGCCCAGATGTCTTGTCCAGGTTTATGGCACCAAGACGCAGATGCATCTCTAGGGACCTTTTCTCTGGAGAACAACCGTAGTTCGGATCGGTCTTGGCCTTCCTCTTGACAATAACGGATCTGACCTTGTCTGAAGGCAGATTCTTCGAACACGATTTTGGATCGGAATTCCGGCCTGGAGCTCTCTCGGGAGTACTCATTGTTTCAGAGACCTGACTGCAGCAAGCACGATGTTCAGAGTTCCTCTCTCATCGAACTTCCCAGTATCCACCATCAGATCGTAAATGGCGAGATCGGCTATGTCGATGTTGTAGTACTTCATATATCGGCGGGCTTCACTCTCCTCCCGAACCCTGGTCTCTGCAAGGGAGTCCTCTAAAAGCTTGGACTCGCGATTGGCAATCCGCCCGGCCCTGATCTTCAGGGCGGTCTTGAGGACGACCTTCAGGTCGGCATTGAGAAGGTGTCCCGACAGCCTTCCCTCGAAGATTCCTGGACCGGCTTTTGCCAGAGATTTCTGTGCGTCGTCAATTAGGTAGTCTATCTCAGGATCCCGTTCTGCCAGACGATTTAGGTCCTTGACTGAGACGTTCTTCTCGCTGGCGATCTTTCTAAACAGCTCTCCTGAGTTGACCCACCTTATCCCCAGCTCGGCTGCAAGGCTGCGGGCCAGGGTGGTTGTTCCAGTCCCAGGGGCACCGCTTACGGTTATTATCATGTCCGATTCCTAGCTCATGCTGCCTATATCCAGGGCCTTCCTTATGATCTGAGAGACTGGAATGGAGCATATGAAGTACCAGTAAAACCAGTAGATTACCGGACCGAGAACCACTTCGGATACGCCATGGGTTCCCCAGAAGGGGAAAGTCATAGTGAGGTGGTGCTGCGCTATGTACAGGTAAGCCCACATAAAAAGTGGTATGGAAACGATGCCGATGTACAGCATAGGTTTGAACTGCATCTGCATCATTTTCCCCTGCTCGGAGACCATCTTCATCTGCTCTGTCTGGAGCTGCTGCAGTTTTCCTTTGTCTCCAGATAGCTGAGCCTCTTTCATGGCCGCCTGAAGATTCCTCATCTTCTCCTGTTGGTTCTTGAGGAAATCCCAGTCCATTGTGTACTTCTGGATTAGGCTAGCGTACAATCCCGTTATGGCTGCCATGGCAAATAGGACGACATGGAAGGGCAGTATGGCTGGGAGCCAGCCTAAGACTGCATTCATGGCGACCCCGATTACGTGTCGCAGATCACCGCTGACCATGATCCCGAAAAATAGAAAGAAGCCCACTGCTAGGGCTAAAGTATCCAGGGATTTGGTCAGCTTCCCGTTCATGTCGCTCCGAAGAACTTCTGCATCATCGGGTACATCTCCTGGATCTGCTCACTTGCAATCTGTTCATAGAGCCTGTAGACTATGCTCACAGCAAGAAGCAATCCTGTTCCACCAGCACCTCCAAGGGTTCCCATCATGTTGGCAATTAGAGCCAGAAGGGCAATGATAACGCCTCCTATGACGGTCACCTTGGGGATGTACCTCTCCATCAGCCGCTCAATGGAAGCAGGATTTCTCCTGTATCCCGGGATCTGAAGGCCGGATTTGTGTATCTTCTCTGCCACGTTCTTGGCATTCATCCCGGTAGTCTCGATCCAGAATATGGCGAATATGATGCCTCCGATGATGAGGAAGGATGCGTCCGTAATCACATGTAGCAGTATCTGCCAATTAGCGATGGGAGCCATTCCCAGTTCCACCATCCCTGGGTATTGCTGAGATACCAAGCTCGGTATCCAGTTGCTGGGCCCGCTGATTGGAGACATGTAAAACATCGGTCCAGAAACCGGCTGGGGCGAGAGAGCGCTTATGGCCGCATTGGTAGCGGAGTCGAATCTGGCAGTTGAGATGAAGTTTCCAAACCAGCTGGCGTAGCCAGTGTATATCGTTGTAACGCCCTGACCTGTGACTGACGTCGTCGTGATGCTGCCAAACCTTGACGCAAACAGCGCCCCTATCATCTCGATGTTGGCCTGAATAGCCCGCACAAGGATCATAGGAAGAACGGATGCATAGACCAGCTTGACCGGAAACTTTCCGCGTGCGCCCCGAACTCGGCTATGGGCCAGGGGAATCTCTATCCTGGTGGACTCTACGAAGACTACCATCATTATGATTATTATGGTCGATATGAGCGCCAGGATCCCACCGGTTATGAAGATGTACCTGATCCCTTCAGGAGTAAAGATTTCTCCCAAGCTTATCAGGCCCAACCTGAAAATATCGATCCACTTGGGGATTATTCCCACAGGAAGGCCGCCGTCTCCGGGTGCCCAGTTGAATATTCCCGTGATCAGCTGCTGGCTTATTCCTGCAACTATGAACAGACCAACGCCTGATCCAACACCCCATTTTGAGACTACCTCGTCCATGAACAGAATCAGTGTTCCGCCCAGGAAAACCTGGATGAATATTATGAGAGAAATCAATCCCGGAGACACACCTAGAGTGGCGGCGAGGTTCATATCCGGACGTAGATATCCTCCTAAGACCTGAGGTAGGCCCTCTACTGCTATCATCACGAAGACCAGAGCCTTCTGAGTCCCCTGGAACACGGCCTGATCTCGAGGATCGCTGAGATTCAGCTTTATCACATCCGCTCCCACAAGGAGTTGGAGCACGATGGAGGCCATGACAATGGGGCCGATTCCAAGCAGCATAAGCGATCCGAAGGAGCCGGCGAAGAACGCTCTGTAAGAGGCGAAGGCGTCAATGGATGCCTTGGACAATCCGAAGAGAGGAATGTTGCCCAGGGCGAAGTAAAGGAACAATATGGCCAGGGTCCAGGTCAGCTTCCGCTTAAAGTGGACGTGGCCTGCTGGCCTCTCTACCGCAGGCAGCCTTCTTACAAAGGGCTCTATGGCGTAAAAGAATGTATGCTGGTTCATAGCACTACTGCTTGGCCGCCGGCAGCCTCGATCTTGCTTCTGGCCACAGCCGAGAACCCAGTTGCGCTGACTACGAGCTTTTTAGTAACCCTGCCGCGGCCCAGTACCTTAGTCTCACCCAGCTCGATCTTACCATCCTGGCAAGCCATCTGATCCAGCACGTCTACATTAAGAACTGGGACATCGCAGCTATTAGGCTGGACAAATCCGTGCTTGCCCATCTGGGTTCCCAGAAGTATCGAACGCATGAAATGGTGCTTGCATTTGCCTGAATCGCCACGGCCACCACGAGACCCACCGCCTCTGGCGTTCTTGTGCTTTCCGTGGTAAGTCCTCATTCCCCTGCGTTCCTTGGTCTTTGGTCTAACCATCGTCCTACCTCATCTTCGTGATAAGATCATTTATCGATTCGTGGAAGCCAAGTACTCCGCCCTGAGGTACTGTCTTCTTAGTGCTCTTGAGGCCCTTTCGGGCAGGGTGGAGCCTGAATACCGGCTTTATCTCTAGGTCTTTGAAGCTTGCCGATCCCGCGTTTACAGCTTTGGCAAACTCCTTGATTGAGCCGAAGGCGGACTTCTCTTTTATGAGCGCTTCAGTCAGACGTCTATTTCCTGAAAGCCTTCCGCGCTTCTCCAGCAACAGGGCAAGAGTGTCATCGTCTATCTGGCCCCAGGCCACGTAATCCTTAACTTTCTGGATCATTCCGCGGTAGTGAGGATCTTCCTTGACCACAGCGCAATGGTTGACCCTGTTCATGTGCAACAGATCTAGAGTGTCTCGTATCTCGGGCCTGGTGTTCACTCCGCCTCTGATCCTGACGATTGCATACATAATCAGGACCTCACGGTTATCGTGTTGAGAAGCGCATTGTATGTCGCCATGGCGAAGTTCAGAGTTGTCCTCGTGGAACCGAAAGTCCTGGTCCAGATATCCTTGATGCCCGCCATATCCATGACCTTCTTTGCAGTGCCGCCTGCGGCTATGCCTAAGCCCCGGGGTGCTGGCATCAGTACTATCCGAACAGATCCCGCCTCGCCCATGACTTGGTAGGGCACTGTGTGGGGCTGTCCGCAGCCGCACTCCCAGCTTCCGCATCCACGGTTGATCTTGAAAAGGTTCAGCTTGGCTTTGTCTATGCCCTTCTTGATGGCCTTGCCCACCTGGACGTCCTTTCCCTCACCCAAGCCGATGTAGCCGTCCCTGTTCCCAACAATCACAGTGGTTCTGAACTTGACCCTTCTTCCCGAGTCCGTCATCCTCTGGACCATATTTATGTCCAGAACCTCATCCTCGAGGTTGGGAAGAAGCGCACTTACCAGGCCAGACTCCTTAATGGGCAGCCCAGACTTCAGGGCCTCATCGAAGGTTGTGACTTGGCCTTCGAATACGAGCTTGCCAAGCCTGGTTTTGGGGATCCATTCCTCTTGGTAATAATCGCGTCTCTGTTTTTGATCCACAGTTTCACCTCAGTATCTTTTCCTTGGCAGCTATGAACTGGTCCACAATGTCCGAGCCCGTGTGCTCCTTTATGTGATCGCCCCGTAAGCGTTCATCTTCTGGGAATATCTCAGGGCTGTGCGGTATGTCTGCTCCTGCGTCCACAACGCCCTTGATGGCCGCGTAGACCCTACCGCCCTTAGTGGAAGCATGTAGCCCAATGTCGGCTATGGCCTCGTTGACACCCAGGGCCAGCATCTTCTTTCCAAAGAGTAGGCCCGTTAAGTAAGCTGCAGGCAGGTTCCCTGTAGCCAGCGTGTACCCGTAGTCTCTGAGCACCTTCGAGGTGACCGTCAGGAGCGTCTTGTCGCCCGTTATCTCCGCAACAACCAGTTGCAAAGTCGTATTCCCATTGCTCTTCCTGACTACTAACCTTGGTTTCTTGGAAAGTATAAGTTTGTATCTCTGGTGATAGTTGGTTCTGCCCTCTCTCCGTCTTCTGAAGGGCACCTTGTATCTAGGTCCGGTCGCCAAATCACTCACTCCTAGCTAAGCCTTTGGCCTTGATGTACGCATCGAGGTGCGCTGTGCTCCTGTACTCCCCGCCTGCGGATTTTCTGTAGAGCATCCGATAGGTGTGACGATCTATCTGGCCCCCGTCCTTGAGAACCCTAAGCCTTCTTCGGAGAGCTCTGATTTTGGCCATCCATTGCTCTTTTCTGGGAGTTCGCGCGCCTTTGGCGCCTTTTCTGTGGCCCGGTCCTTTTCTGTGACCATAAGCCCTCTTCTCAGCCCTGAGCCTGAACCTCGATCGGCTGTTGCCTTTCCTGGGCTTTGCCTTGATGTTCCCCGCCTCGATCTGGGCCCGGATATCCGCTCTGGTTATGGCATCGGATAGATCCCCGGCCGCTTCCGAATCGGAGCTGATCCAGACTCTGCTCTGTCCCACCTTGAGCTCGGAAGCTGCAAGCCTGCGCTGCTTGAATAGGTCTGCCACTCTAGTCGCCTCCGGTCTTTGATTCTAAGGTCTTAGGATTCAGAATCTTGAGGTTCATCTCGGCAGCCTTGGCCTCGATCTCTGTTCGCTTTTTTCTGCCTAAGGTTGAAGCCATGCGGACAGCGTAACCTTCGGCCTTTTGTAGATCAGCCATATTCCGCACAAGGATCTCCCTGTAACCAGACGGGTGAAATCCCTTCACTGCTCTGGGACTTCCAAAACCTGGCCGAACCAGCTTGCCCTTGGCAGAAACCTGAGCTCCTAGCTTGTTATGTATCCCGCGGGGCTTGCGCCAGCTGGTGCTAAGGCGTTTCTTCTTGTGTGAATCGTGACGGTTGAACTCTGGCTTCTTGGACTTCTGCCTGGCTCTTACCTTGAGCAACTTATCCATGGACGTCACCTCTTCTCCACCAGGTATATCCCGTCCTGGAACACCCGGATATCGAATCCTCTGACCCTGGTCGCCTGTTCGATGTTGGCCATGGTTTGGCCGACCTTCTCCTTGTCTATGCCCGAGAGAATCACTTCGTCCTTTCCGAGATCGACCTTTGTGCCTCCGATGATCTTGGCAGACCTGGCTCTCCTCTCGCCCAGAAAGTTGTTTATTATGAGCTCGTCCTGGCCCGCCTTTAGCTGGATTGGGAAGTGAGAGTAGACGACTTTCATCCTGTACTCGAACCCTTCTGTGACTCCAGCTATCATATTACCGATATGAGCTGCCAGGGTTCCCACCATTGCTCTCTGGCGTTTGCGATCGAGCTTAGAATTCACGACCAGATGCGATTCCTCTTTATTGATGTCAATTCCAGGATACCACAGCCTTCTGGACAGTTCCCCCTTGGGGCCTTTGACTGTAACTGTCGAGTCGGCCACCTGGATGTCAACTCCTTCTGGAATCTCTATCTGCCGTGCCACCTCTTTAACCATGAGATCACCTAATAAACGTACGCCAACAACTGGCCGCCGATGGACTGAGACCTGGCATCGCTGTGGGCCATGACGCCCCTGCTGGTGCTCAGTATCAGCACTCCGAAGTTCCTGGCAGGGAGGAATCGCTTCTCCCATTTCTCGAGTTCAGCTACCTTGGCGGCAAACCTGGGCTTTATGACGCCACACCTGTTGATCCTTCCAAGGAGCTTCACCCTGAACATTCCCGACTTTCCATCATCTACGAACTCGAATTCGCCGATGTATCCCCTGTCAGCCATTACCTTCAGTGTGGTTCCAATAAGCTTGGAGGCCGGATGGATGATACATTCGGGCTTGCCTACGCTCTCCGCGTTCTTAATCAAGGACATAGCATCGGCTAATGGATCCAATAACACTTTGACCACCTACGAAAATTTCTCAAAGCCCATCTCGGGGGCGATCTCCCTGAAGCACTGCCTGCACAGGTATATCCCGTACTTACGGACTAGGCCAGCCTTTCTTCCGCAGCGCCTGCACTGGTTTGCGCCCCTTCCATAGATCCTTTTAGTCTTCTTCATGCTGCCTCCAAGATTTCTACGCCGAACCTCTTCTGCACGAACCCCATAGTGTCGGCCTTGGTGAGCTTCTGCCTGGTGGGTAGCTTTTGCTTGGCTATCCTCCTCTTGGCTATCCTGTATCCCGGCCTCTTCAGGGCCACGGACACATCCATGCCGAATATGCCTATCTCCGGATCGTACCTCATTCCCGGGAAGTCGGTGTGCTCCTCGATCCCGAAGGTGAAGTTCCCCAGTTGATCGAACTGGCTGGGCTTCAGAGAGTTGCCCGCAGCTTTGAAGGCCAACACCAGGAAATCCTCTGCCGCTTTTCCCCGGAGGGTCAGCTTGGTTCCGATTGGCTCATTCTTCTTTATTGCGAAAGTGGGCAGGGTCTTCTTGGCTATGGACCGCACAGGGCTCTGGTGAGTGATCTGCTTGAGGATGGTCTCAGCGTTAACCAGCCGCTGACCGCTCTCGCCCACACCGATGTGAACTACCACCTTGTCTATCCGGGGCTCCTGCATAACGTTCATCTAACCGCCCCCAGGCCGATGGCCGGCTGATCCCTGCCGATCATGAAGATGTAGTCGGCTATGGTCTCGAAATCCTCTTCGCCGGCAATTACTACTCGGTTGGGCCGGGAGCTTCTGACCACGTGAATGGCCTTTATCTTGCCGGTCTGTCCAGAGTGCTTTCCACCCACCACAACAGCAAGATTTCCTTCTTTGAACTCGATCCTGTCCTCGATCATCTTTTCGGGGATTGATAGGATCAAGGAGTCGCCGGGCTTGTAAGTGCCCTCTTCCAACCGGTTCGATCCATCGTTGAAGTTGAGCTGCTGCTTATTGCCTTTGAGCGTGGTCTTGTTCTCCACCCGTACCAGCTTTTTCCTGTCGGTTGCCTCTATGGATTTGAAGAAGAACATACCTCTCTCGTCCCGGAGCATCCTGTAGTCTTGATTCAGAGCTGGTATGGATATGATATCGAAGATACCTACTGGCTGTTTGTGGTCCTTCACAACCTTGCCATCAACGAGGACCTTTCCTTCGTATAGTACCCTTTTCACCTCGCGGGAGTTGTCTGTTAGCTTCAGCATGTCCCTGACAACCATCACCAGCGGCATGCTATCCTCTGACGAATGGGGACCTGGGCTGGCCTTGGCCACCCATTTATGATTCTTTCTGGCTATGGGCCAGCTTCTGGGAACCGTTACTCTCTTCTGATGTCTGCTCATCTGGTTCACCTCGAAAAGATCTTTTCTCTCTCCCCATCCTCTAGGTTGAGCTTGGTAATCATGACGTTTGATGGATGGATTGGTCTAGGAACCTCTGTGCCGTCCGCTCGGAAGTTGGAAACGCCGTGTACCTTGATCAGGGTCTTCTTCAGATCGACGTTCTCGACCTCACCCTCGACTCCGGCATGATCTCCGCGCATGACTCTTACTGTGTCGCCCTTGCGAATCTGAGCGTGGCGCCTTTTCAGCTCCGCCCGAAGCTCTTTGCTCAAGATGGAGTGCATGTACTTCTGCCTTATGTGCAGCGGCGCAGTAAACCTAATCTTTCGTTGCTTGCGTGGCTGAATGCTGTTCATGATCATCACACTATCATAGATGCGGCAGAGGCTATCTTGCCGAACCGTTCCGCAACCTCACGAGCTACTGGTCCTTTGACCTCGGACCCCTTTGGGACGCCCTCGTCGTCTACTATGACGGCGGCGTTGTCCTCGAAGCTGACCCGCAGTCCATCAGGTCTGCGGAATTCCTTCCTCTGGCGGACGATAACGGCCTTAAACATCTGCTTTCGCATCTCTGGAGTTCCTTTCTTTACGGAGACTACAACCATGTCCCCGATTCCTGCGCAGGGCTGTCTATTTTTTACGCCGCGGTACTTCTTGACCGCTATGACGAATAGCGTTCGCGCACCTGTATTGTCTACACAATCCAGGTATGCGCCAGTGTTGATCGCCCTCGGGATCTTGGCCTTAAGTCCTCTCATTTCAAGACCTCCACTACAACGTAGGACTTAGTCTTGGAAATGGGCCTACACTCCGCTATCTTGACTCTGTCTCCCATCTTCGCTTCCAGACAGGATGGATTATGCGCATGAATCTTTGACTGTCTCTTCTCATAGCGCTCGAATTTGGCTATCTTCTTCTCGAATTCGCGCAATACTACCACGGTGTGGGCCATCTTGTCGCTGACCACTACGCAATTGAAGACTTGGCCGCGTACAGGTAAGCTGCCGTGGAAGGGACACTTCGGATCTTCACACGTTTTATCTGGCGCGTTTACATCCAGTCCGATATCCCTCATAGTTTCCACCTCGTTCTCTGCATCTTTTTGTTTATTCTATTCTCAGGTTGTGAGATCAGGATAGAGCCCGATACCCTCGCCTTCTGCCCGTCCGGCAGGGTGAAGGTAAGGCTCGTGTTGGATTTAGGAATTCGCTTAGTCCCGTGTTCTGTTTCGACTAGGAGCGTGTTCCTGGTCTCGTCCACTATCCTACCAGAGATGCCAACAAGGTCCCTGTTCGTGCTCCCGGCCACTAGGACGGAAAGTCCGATCATCTCATGCCGTGTCAAGTTCTCTGGTCTTTGGATCAACTTGTACGCTCCCTCTGGACCGTCTTGATCCTGGCTATGGTCCTGCGGATTTCCTTTATCCTTCCGGGCTTCTCAGGGGCGCCGCCCGCTGAGACAAGTCCCCGTTCCCGGACGATCTCGCTCTGTAGCTTTTTCAGCTCCTCGGCGATCTCTTCGGCGCTCATGTTCCGCAGTTCGTCCATCTTGAATATGGCCATCTAGATCACCCTTGAATCTCCTCGGAGGGCTTACCCTCTGTGGCTTCGGGTGGCTTTTCTTCGGACGCCCTTGGAGGCTCCTCGGCCACCTTGATTGAGGCGGACTTGGTTGACTCCTCGGCGGGGACAGATGGCTCTTCTGCCGGCATCTTTGTCTCCTCTACAACGACAGATGCCTCGGGCTGGGCCAGCTCTTCTACGACCTCGGGTTGGATGCCGGGTGCTCCAGGCTCGGCCTCGAGAAGCTTGTCGAGCTCGCTCTTCTTCTCCTCGATTGGCTTAGTCTCCGCTGCAGGAGCCGGTGCTTCTGCCTTGGCTTTTGCTTCGGGAACCTGGACTTCTATGATCTTGAACTGGTCTGGAGGTGTCACGTCAGGCGGTATGATCCTGACTTGGCAGCCAATAACTCCCAGCTTCTTTATGGCAACAGAGTACCCTTTGTCGACTATTTCGATAGCAGGCTTGCCTGAGTGCTTGATGTAGCCAGCTATGAACTTCTCCGTTCTGGACCGCGGACCCGTCAGTTTTCCGCTTATGACTATTTCACAGCCGCGAGCTCCTGAATCCATCACCCGGCGGAGCATTGACTGACCTGCCTTGCGGAAGTACCAGCCTCTCTCCAGAGAGGATGCTAGCCTGTTGGCTACAACCTGGCTGTTCAGGTCCCCTTTTCCGACGTCCTGGACATCTACCTGAGGATTATCCAATCGGAACTTGTGGTCGAGGTCTCGAGTGATTTTTCTGATCAGCTTTCCGCCCTTTCCGATCACCATGCCGGGCTTCTCAGCATAAACTGTAATCTGAGTGCCCATGGGAGTCCTGTTCATCTGCATCCCACCATACCCAGCACGGTTCAACTCCTTGGCCAAGTACTCGTTTACCAGAGCTTTGGTGAAGCCATCCTGCACGAACTTCTTCTCAACGGCCATCAGCTCACCTCGGTCAGGATCATCTCGACCGACACGGTCTCGTGGTTCTTGGGGGTTGCCCTGCCCATGGCTCTTGGCATCCATCCTCGGACCGTTCTGCCCTTCAGGGTACCTGCGTGATAGATCTTCATCCCATCCGGTTCCATGCCTTTGTACTCTGCGTTGCTTATGGCGTTGGCCAGCACTTCCAGTACGGCCTTGGCCGCTTTCTGGGGATACCTGCCGGCATCTGCGCCCACTAGGCCATGCCTATGGGCCACGTTTCTGGCATAACGCTTGAACGGGACCGCTCTCTTCAGTGCTACGACGTCTTCCAAGTAAGCCTTGGCCACTTTTACTTTCATGCCCCTTAGGGAATTGCAGATCTCTCGAGCGTGCTTAGGCGAGATGCGAAGCTCCATTCCCATAGCTCTGGACGAGCGACCTGCAGGCACAAGCGAATAATTTAGTCTTCCCAAATCTCACACCTCACCTGAGCGGCACGAACTTGCTGGACCTGGTCGCACCCACTCCAGCGCTTCCATGAGTTACTCTATGCCTAGTCAGCGCGAACTCTCCGAAATAGTGTCCTACCATCTCGGGAATGACATCGACCTTCTCGAAGCTCTTGCCGTTGTATATCTCTAAGCTCTTTCCCACCATCTCCGGGAAGACGATCATATCCCGCAGATGGGTCCTCACGCTATCGGTGGTCTTAAGGTTTGCCAGGAGCTTTTTGTGCTCCTTGGAGAAGCCCCTCTTTATGGATCTCCGCAGCCTGGCTGGGAACATCTCGGCAACTTCTTCCGTGCTAAGTTTTGCCAGGTCTGCTGCCTTATGACCTCGATATGTGAACTCTTCCTTCCTCTTCGGAAGTTTTGATCCTGCTTTCTTTGCCAAAGATATCCCCCTTTAGCGTTTGCCCGTCCTGCGGGCGGCTATCGATCCGACTTTGCGCCCCGGTGGGGTGTTCCTGCTCACAGTCTTCGGCCTTCCCGGGTGCTGGCGACCGCCGCCACCAAAGGGGTGGTCGACTGCATTCATTGCCACACCACGAACTATTGGCCACTTCTTGGCCTTGGACTGGAACTTGTAAAAGCTATTTCCGGCCTTGACCAATGGCTTGTCCGGCCTGCCGCCACCTGCAACGACACCTATAGTCGCCATGCACTTGGGGGAGAGGCGCTTCATCTCTCCACTGGGGAGCTGGACCACTGTGGTTCCAGTATCGTGAGCCACCAGAATGGCATAGACGCCTGAAGAGCGGGCGAATTGACCGCCGTGTCCCGGTTGGGATTCTACGTTGCATATGGGAATCCCCTCAGGAATCTCTGCCAAGTGTAGCGTGTTTCCGGGCTGGATCTCCGCAGAGATGCCGCAGGCGATCTCCTGGCCCACGTACATGCCCTCAGGCACCAGGATGTACCTCTCCTCCCCGTTGTCCAGGGTGACGAGGGCTACTGGTGCGCTCCTGGCCGGATCACGCACTATATCCTGCACAACTCCCCTTATGGTCTGGTCCTGATCTACCTTAATGTGTTTCAGATCAGTCCTATACCTGTGGGACGGTGCCCTGTATGTCGGTGTTCCTTTGCCTCTGTTCTGAGACATTAATCTATGACCCATAATCCCACCTACAGTAGTCCTAGCCTTGTGGCCAGCTCATTGGCTTTGTTATCTCCGGCCAGCTTTACGATAGCCTTCTTCTCGCCCCGGGGAGTGATCATGGTTCTGACCGAAACTACCTCTACGTCGAACAGATCCTCCACGGCTTTCTTGATATCGGGCTTGATTGCCCTCATGTTCACCAGGAACTCCATGGTGTTATCGGAGTCGATCATCCCGGTGACCTTCTCGGTGATTAACGGACTCTTGATGATCATCATCTTATCTGCTCCTGGGAGTTCCTCTCCGCCAATCGCTGTAGCGAGGCCTCAGTCCAGAGCGTAAGCCTTCCGGCATGGGTTCCCGGTGCCAACATCTCTGCATTCAGTCCGTCCACGTTGATGAAGTCCACGCCCGGCAGATTCCTGGCCGCCTTTCCGAGGCCTTGGTCCTTTCCTACAACGATGAGCAGGCTTTTTCTGTTCTTGTACTTCCTTCCACGCAGCTTTCCCTTGCCAGCACGTATGGTTCTGCCGTTCTTAGCCCGCTCCACATCGCCCCATAGGCCGGCAGCCACCAGGAACTTCTTTACGTCCGAGGTTTTATTCAGGGATTCCAGGTCGCTCTTGACGACAACAGGCAGCTCTCCGGAGAAGACGTGTCCTCTGGCGGAGACGAGGTCGGATACGGCCGTTGCAGCTATGGCAGAGCGGATGGCCTTCCTCCTCTCCTTTATGTTGATCTTCTCAGTCTGATCGGCGTTTGGCTGAGGCGCATGAGACCTTCTGCCTCCCTTGGCCATGGGTATGCCTGCCGCCCGTCTGGCGTTGATGATCCTGGGAACTCTAGAGACACCGTGACCCGGTCCCCATGACCTGGCGGATGTATTCATGCCGGCGTAGAAGTGAGGCCCGTAGGACTGCAGCCTGTTGGCCTGAGCAGAGAGAACGGCTCTCTTGATCAGATCCGGCCTGTACTCCTCATCGAACACGGCAGGTAGGTCAATCTGACCTGCCTGGTTTCCCGATAAATCGATAACGTTCGCCTTCATCTCAATCCCTGCTTGGACTCCTTGCTCACGTAGAGGAACGAAGGCGCCTTTACGAAGTTCTTTTCAGGTCTTGTTGCCTTTCTCATCCTTATCAGTCTCTTGACTGGCCCCGGCAAGCTTCCCTTAATCAGAATGTACTGGTTATTCACTACGCCATATCCGAGGAATCCTCCATCCGGAGTGATCTCAGATCCGTCATTGCCTATGGCCATCAATCTCTTGTTGAACTCGGTTCTCTGGTGGTAGCCCATCTGTCCGAGCTGGGGAACTCTCCAGCTGATGTGCGATGGATGCCAGGGTCCCAGGTTTCCTACGTGTCTGACTTTTCCGGTGCGGGCATGCTTTCTCTTGGCGAGCATTATTCCCCAACGCCGGATAGGTCCCTGAGTTCCTTTGCCCTTGGTAATCGCAGATACATCCAGGATGTCTCCAACCTCGAAGACGTTTGTTATGGGAACCTGCTGTCCCAAAAGTCCGCGCGCCATATCCAGCCGTTCGCTCATCGCCCCGTTGGTTATGGGCATCTCCATGAGTTCCGGCTTCTTCTTGGGTATTCCCTTGACAAGCTTTGGGTTGGTGTGAGCTACGACCCGAATATCGGTTATGTTATCAATAATGGCCGCGAGGTCTTCTGCCGAGGAACCCCTGGTTTTCTTAGGCAGCGTAAGGGCCCTGGACAATTCGGAATCCAGGTTATCGGCCCAGATCTCGCCAGCGGGTCGCGCCCCTCCGTTGTACATCTCGTAGGCCCTAAGCGCCACCACGTTCATGGGCGGCACCTCTACAACTGTCACTGGCACGGAGATCTCCATGCCCTCGGTGAGG
Source organism: Methanothrix sp. (assembly GCA_003162615.1). Classification (GTDB taxonomy): domain Archaea; phylum Halobacteriota; class Methanosarcinia; order Methanotrichales; family Methanotrichaceae; genus Fen-7. Next base: position 25,674 of record PMNG01000144.1, read on the forward strand.
CTTCTGGGTCTGTCGTCAGTCATAATGACGTGGGTCATGCCTGCTTTATACCCTGCAAAGCCAGTAATGCCAGCCTTCTCTCCGTCAGCCGCCCAGCTCCTGATTCTTGGAACCTCGCTCTTGGCTCGTATTCTCGGGCTATAGGCCAGCGAACCTCGTCTTGGTCGGTGAAGATGTCCCATTTACTCCTCCATTGCAACTAGGTTAAGCAGCGCCAGGGTGGCGAAGACCGCCTCCTCTACTCGGACTGTCTCTGTTCCCTGTTGCGGAATAGTGTTCATCATGCAGCATCTATCCATGAGCTTTTTACTCAAGAATGCATCAACGCCTCGTGCAGGGGAGCCGAATACCACCGCAAGGTCGCTAGGGCCTGCTCTTCCTATCTTGTGCAGTAGTTGGGTCGTCAAGGGCGTTCCCTTCCTTGAGGTAAGAAGCACAAAAGCGTCCGTCGAGCCAAGATAATCCTCAAGGCTCCCGACTACCTCTGTCTCGTACCCCCAGTATAGGGGGATCTCCTTTTGGCCAACAGGCTCAGCGGCGAGAGGGTCTAGCGAAAAGATTCTGACACTTAGGCGTTGTCCAGCTTCGAACTTCTTATCAGTTCGAAGGGGAATTGGGCGATCGACACCGATTTCCACCCATACGCCGCCATCAGATCCGACGCTTTCGACAACTGCTCCGACTCGGTACTCGCCGATCTTGAGCGCTGACGTCTTTGAGTTGATTGGATGATGAGGGGTGCGTAGCGGCGGCAGAATTCCGACGTGTCTTAGCTCTTCCCTTCGCGGGATGAGCAATCTACGCAGGTACTGCGGAGTATCCATGTATCGCAACACCATGCTTATGAACCGGGAGTCGTCGAACTCTACATCCTTGTAGATGACGATCCGGTTTACGCGAAATACTGCTGCTGCCCTGGCGATAAGACCAACCTTGAGCGTGCGAACACGCAGGTCCCGCGACTCCATCGTTAGAGAGGACGGGATTAGGATAGCTCTATCGCCGCAACCGTTCATCTGATGTCCAAGTTGAGAAGATAGTGGATATATAAAAAGGTTTGGTAAATGAGAGGGCCTATTCTCAGCATCCGGAGAGGGCGCGGGTCAGATGCCACCCTTCCCAAAGGCTGCCTCAAGAAGTCCTTTGCCCTGATCCTCACCATATGACTCTTCCAGATCCTTCAACGCGGCATCGAGTTGCTCCTTAGTGTAGTTGAGCTCCGATGCCATGCTGGAGACGGATTTGAAGGCGTTTTGTGCTTCCCCATGGCCAATGTACGCATATATCAAATAGCAAAGGGCTATCAGACGTACCCCATCATGCGCTCGACCCTGCGACTTGGCTAGTAAGCCGAGTTGGTAAAAGGTCGCAGCCTCACCCTCCCTGTCTCCAATCTCCTGGTTGATCTTCAGAGAGGTCTGGAACTTTTCGATAGCCAAGTCATACTTGCTCAGTCTCAGGTCGATGATGGCTAGGCCATGCAAGATGGCAGCCTCGTTCCTCCGATCTCCTATCTCCTGTCCGAGCTCTAGGGAAGTCTGGAACTTTTTGAGCGCCTCGTCTTGCTTGCTCAGTATCAGGTCGATCATAGCCAGATTATGAAGGACTGTAGCCTCACCTTGCTTGTTTCCGATCAGCGACGCGATCGCCAGAGATTTTTGGTATTTGTCTTGTGCATCCTTGTAATTACCCTGTTGGTAGTCTATGCCAGCTAGTCCATTCCAAGCCATCCCGGCCTCAGCGGTCTTATCGGCAGATGCATCCAGACTTCTCTGATACCACTCTCGAGCTTCACGGAGATGCCCTCGGCATTCATAAACCATAGCAATTCGGTTCATCGGCAATGGATGCTCCTCGTATCCTAGCATCTCCTGATTCAGCTGCACTACTTCCTCATAAATTCCATATCTTTCAAAACGTATTGAAATTATATCATTTATTTTTCTAGCCTGTCCGTACTCCTTGGCCTGAAGATATTGTGCCCGAGCCTCCATTAGGCAATCCAACCAGTTTAGATCCTGTTCGCCTTCTCGCTTCTGTAGATGTATCTCATTCAAGAAGTCACCTGCAGCCTTGTGGGCAGTCATTCGCTCCTCTGAGGAAATCTTCGCCATTAGCCACCATCGGAGCAGACCATAAATGGACCATAAGGACTTTTCAGTATCTCGATAAGCGAAAGTGCGGTCCTCCCAATCCTTGGCAAATACTGCCACGACATCCGGTGCAACGCCCGCAGCAGCCGCTAAGCCCTCCAAGGTTACGGGGACGCCGTAGACTGCCGACCTCGACAAGGCTATCTGTGACTCCGGACTGAGATATCCATACAGCCTTTCAGTAAAGATATCATCGAAGTATTTGTCCCGAATCTTCTGAAGCTCGCCAGCCTCGGCGTCAGTGGGCAGCTCTACCTTTGCCAGCTCCTTTTTCAGCATTTCAGTATCCATTTCCTTGATAGCCTCTCGGATTTGGAGAAGGAATCGAGGAGTCCCCCCGAACTTGCGGTAGAGATCCCGCAGAAGCTCCATGGGAAGCTCGCTAGAACGGATGCGCTGCTCCACCTGCGGATCACGCTGCAAAATCTTGAGGAAGGACGACTCGGCGAAGTCGCTTAATTCCTCTCGGTGGGCCTTGGGCGGCAGGACTGGCACATCCGAGGGTGGATAGCGGGTAGTGATTATGGCCTGGAGCCTCCAGTCAGGTTGTCCCGCAGGTTTTGGTAGAATCCCGATATCTCTGCGTCCAGAATATGCCGGTCGGACTCGTCCAGGTTCGACTCGAAGTTGTCCAAGAGCAAGAGAAATTGTCCGCGGTTCAGAGCGCCAACAACGTCATGCATTCGATCCTCTACCGTTAAATCTGGATTCTTAAAGTCGTTAACCAAAGAATCCAGCTCGTTTGCCTTTCGTGTCGAGCCTTCAGATCTATGCTTCCTCGCCGCCTCGCGGAAGGCATCGCCAAAGGCTTGCAGCAAGCGGGCTGTGTTCAAAGGGTTCTCCTTTGAGCTAGGAACTGGAATCGGGATAAATCCATAGGTCTCCAGCTTTCGGGCAAGCCATGTGGCCAGGGCGCTCTTTCCACTGCCTCCCATTCCGGTAATAATTACGACCTGCAAATCTCCGCTACGCAAGGCGGGCAGGAGCCGCTGCTGCTCGCGCCTGCGGCCGACGAAGTGCTCGGCGTAGCCCTCCTTCATGCCAGGCAGAGCATCCTGAACCATTGCCGGTCTCGAAGGTTCCTCAACCGGCCTTTGAGTATCAGGATCAAAGATCATGCGCTGGTTAGTGGCAGCGTAAAGAACCGGCAGAGTCCAGGATGGATCGTCTCGCTTCTGGCAAACCTTCCATGCTTCCTGGCGGGCCAGGAGCAAGGCTCTGTCAACAGGCTGGGCGTCCTTCAGGTTCTTGTAGAATGTCTTGGCAAAATTTGTGGCCAGATCGTCGGCGATGGACGCAGCCCACCCAACGGCCAGAGGAACCTCTGCAGAAACCAGCCCCTGGCAGATATACCTCCAATGGCTTCGATTGGAGCTTTACCACTCTGGCAGCCACTCACGAAAACACACTGAACACTGCTTCCTGCTAGAAATCTGCGAAGTTCTTCCGAAGGGACAAGATCTTTCTTGCCGTCTTCATCCTCAAAGGCGAAGCAGCCTTGCTCATCTATAACTGCACCATGGCCCGTGAGGTGAACGACGTGAGGCTTGAACTCATTTATTTTGTCCTTTAGCTCCTCAAAGGTTCCAAGGTCGCAAGAATCAAAGGCCACGTCTTGGCCGTAGATCGCTCTGAATAGGGCCTCTTCCTCGCGCTCGTAATCAAGAGTGTCCAGATCTGTCGGGGAGCAGGCCATGAAGAGTAGACGAAGAGGACGGGGTCGTAGGTCTCCTGTGAATGGTGCCAGTTGATTTTCCGAGCTGGGGAAGCGACGAATTCTAAACCATGAGTCAATGCCAAGGAAGTCGCTTTTAGGAGGAAGCAACAACTCCCAAGGAAGATTAAGCACCTCAGGAACGTCTGAGGCGATGACCAGGGATCTCATGGAGCCTACGGGAACTCCAGCTTTTATCTTATCCCAAGAGGATGCCAGCCAGAGGTTGAAGAGCTGCTTTCCCAGGACTTTCTGAGCTTCAGCCTCTTTCATTGGCCTGCAGCCATGCTCGAATAAAGCTCCAAAACTGTGCGAGATCTCCCGAACCTTTTTGGAGTCCTCAAAAGAAAGGTTCTGGTTGCTTGCCAGGACCTTATCATCAAGCATGATATGAAAGCAGTAGGTACTGTTGGGATGCTTTCCGGATTCACTTATGGATAAGGTGATTGTCGGCTCTTGACCCATTGTTCCCCTTGCCTAGAATTTGATTTTAAGGGAATATTTGTTGAGATACTTAAGAAGATATCTGAAGGCTTCAATGTCGCTATTGCTTTGCCGGTTTGTGCATCCTCATGGCGACGGATGCATCTATCAATTGGCAAGAGCCAACCGCCGTAGCTACTCCAGGGCTCTTCCCTGCTCCTTGGCCAGGATGCTGCGCCGCCTCGCTCGCCCTGTCCCCGGTCTCCTGCTCGAACTTCAAATAAGTATGGACGTTGATACCTTCATCGTGCCCAGGACCTGGAAGTTGAGNNAAAGAGACAAGCCCAACGATCGTTAAACATAGAGCGCGAGAATAGACCCGCGCTTCAATGTCTTGGAATTGGGATCAGGAGATACGGGATCGCCCCATTTCATTCTCCTCCTGCGTCGATGCCGAGAAAGGCCAGCATTATCTCGGATTGCATCAGGTCCTCGACCCCCTGCGTTGCTGGAATGAACTTAAACTGGAAGGAATAGTTGTAGGTTCCAGATCCGGTAAGCTTCATCCATACCAGCCAGAGGTTAGTACCTGCTAGTTGGACCAGGATGTTGTGATACAGCCTATTCGTGTCTTTGAGCTGGAAAGTTAGGCCACCAGCGGCGAAATTGCCCAAGCTCCTGTACTGGTAGGACTCCATGGCTTTGAGAGGTACATCCAGATCTGAATATCCCGTCCTCTGGACAATAAGGTCTGAGGTCTTGACCCCAGTGATGGGCATGACCATCAGAACGCCTCCTGTTGGAAGGACAATGTCACCAGTCGGGGCTATAGGAGTCATGGTTATGGTCGTCTGGTACGTCTGCTTGTCGATTACCGTGAAGGTCAGAGGATAATCCTTGTAGCCCGTCTTTCTGACTGTCGCTGAATAGTAACCTGCGGTCAGTGCGATGAAGTTGTCTGTTTGGCCAATGACAGTGCCTTTAACCACGATATCGGCCTTAAGCGATCCGGCGGTGTTGATCTGGATACCGGTCTGACCAGTAGGAGGCACCACCGACAAACTGTAGCCATAGCCTGCATAAGCTCGGAAGATGCCGCATACGCCGTATGCGATCTTGAACCAGCCTGGGTCGTTTGGGTCGCCCCATTCTGTGCCCCAAGAGTTCTTACAGATCCAGCAGCCTTGTACATCGTCGTAGCCGATTATACAGACGCAGTGGCCTCCCACATAATCACCGTACTCAGGAGAATAGACTCCGCCCGAATAATCAAAGAAGTCAGAATCTACCTCCATCGCGACCTGAATGGCACCATTGGAGCTTATCCACTGTTTAGCCACGGCATCCGAGGTGATTCTGGTTGCTGAAATGATCTTGAGCCGGTTTTGGTCGCAGCATGACATTTTTGAGCCATTATATGGCCAACATGCCTCTAGACAGCAGCCCTTGGACTGGAGAACGGCATCTGCGGCTTCAAGAGTCCATCCAGATGAACAGTTGCCACCATTGCTGAATAGATCAGCCTCAGACCGCTTAACGGCCTCTCCGGGAGCCTTGTCTGCAACCATTTGAGTTGTTTCTAGAGCAGCCGTAGAGCCAAAGGCCACACAGCTTCCACAATCACCCTGGTCCTGGATGGGTGTGGTATAGTTCTTGCCGTTGACATTGCGCCAGTTCCATGAGGCCGGTGTGCCCCAGATGGTATGGACATCAAGAGCTATGTCTCGGGCGTCCTCTGCAGCGGTACGTTTTAGCTGTTCGGTGATGATGAGTCCTAGCTTGCGAATTTTACCTTTTCCTTTTTCCATCACTTTTCATCTCCTTAGCTCATCTATAACTATGTCTAAAAATATAAGTATTGTGTATCCTTAGTTACCAATATAAAGTACTAGTACTCTCTCAGTTTATGATGTCTGGGCAGCGAATGCAGACTATTGAGCTTCAAATTCGCGACTATAAATGATCTTTATCTTGGGATCATGGTCACCCTCAAGAGCAAAGGCGGTGATGGCTACGATTTCAGGTCCGTTATCATGCTGAGCTTGCGTGTATCTTTGGTGGCAGTGATCGCATCCATCTTTCCGCCGTGTTTGGCCGAGAGTCCCAATGTTTAAATAGAATTGGAAATAAATTTATATGCGTCACCGATGGATAGTAAAGCTATACGAGCTGTGTATGAGGCTTCCTTACTCGATCTTAGCAGAGGGTATGAATTATGACCGAGGCTGATCAATCAGAGATAATTAAAGCAGCAGTCACTATGCAGTATCAAGGTATCTGGATAAGGTTTATTTCATTCCTGATAGATACCATAGTTCTGGGAGTATTGATTGGAGTCATTGGCTCCATACTGGGTTTTAGCGTTGTCTCTCGAACGGCCGGTTGGGGCTTTGGCTTATTATCCTTTATCATATTTCTGGCTTATTTTACTTATCTGGAAGGATCAAAAGGTCAGACTATCGGCAAGATGGTGACCAAGATTAAGGTGGTCGGAGAGGATAGTGAAATGATCAATATGAACCAGGCTTTCACCCGTAATATACTCCGCGTAATCGATGGCCTATTAGCTTATCTAATAGGTGCTATCCTAATCTGGAGGTCGGAAAAGAAACAGCGTCTGGGCGATCGTATTGCCAAGACGGTAGTTATAAAGGCATGATCAGCGATTTTTCACTATATTTTCGAATTTCAGGAAATTCATTGGTCTACATGATTGTCCTTCCAGAAGGGCAGCCCTTTTTCATCTCCCGGGGATATGATCTCAGGAGCGTTCAAGCCATACTATGCCATCGCCAGATCCACCCAAGGTCGTGAGCTGAGCCCCAGCTCGGCAAACATAAAGATCCCTATGCCTTGCCGTACCACGTCTTTATATTAGTTCAATTGAATGTACGAATTAATTGAGCGAATTAAAACTCTCATGGAGGGATATATGAGAAATCTGGTCCTATGCGGCTTAATCCTTTTGACATTAGCCTTTAATTGCGAAGCAATTGCTCCAGTACAGCTAGGTGGAAGCAACGGTGAGGCCATTTTAAACCAAGTATCGAGTTCAGGACAAATCCTTAATCTCTCAACAAATACTGGTCTTTTGAATTGGGGGAACATATCGAGTGGTTATGCGCTAAATCAATCCGGAATATTGAACCCCCTGGAAACTGCATTATATGATTGGACCCCTGGAATCTGAAAATCATTAATGAGCGATTGGAGCGACAGAATTCCATATATAAGTATATTCAGTTGGTTCTTATGGGTAAAGGAGGGTTGGATGTGAGGATAATTCATCGATTGTCTTTATTGGTGATCTTAGCCTTGACTTGCATATTCATGGAACCTTCCTGGGTCACTGGCCAGGGATGGAACGGTTATGGTTATGATTGGCCGTACTACAACCAACCCAGTCAGGCAGATATAGAGCAGTCCTTTTGGGATAATCAAGCAAATTATTTTCTAAACTATTATGATCCCGCCTACGGGCCTGCATATAGCCAAGCTCGATATGGCACGCCAGCGTATAACATACCCACATACTCGGCTGTACCCACATATTCGGCTGCACCTGCACC
>PMNG01000067.1 GCA_003162615.1 Methanothrix sp.
TAATCCATCCCCTTTTTTTTCGATATGCTTTAAACGGCAGATATTATTACAAGGATACTTTCTGGCTCAAACTCCGTGCATTTGCGCTCTAGATCCTATATTATCAAAAACACTATGCAACGCCAACAATCGATCCATAGCAGGCAAGCTAACGGATTTGTGCCTATAGTCTTCAGGATTATTAGTAAGCTAAAAAGCGTTTTGGCTGGATCGTAATGCTTGTATAATATCCATTGAGCAACAGACCGTGTTGGTACGTGTATATTTCTATGACGTATTTAGCCGAATTCTTAAAATGCCATATAATGCCATATAACAGAGCATAATCAGAAGCCTACATTCCACCACTAGCGCCTTCCATCCACTGCCGCCCGGTCCTTCATCAGAAATATCCTCTCGCGGCAGTCTCCTTCGGAAGCCACGGAGTTCTTCAAAATTTGCGCATACTTCGCGAACTTGGGAATTTCACCATTCGGGCACAAGCCTCTGCCCCGATTCTATCCTGATTCTCTGAGGGTTCAATAATATACGCAATGGTCCGTCCCCAATCAACCGAAAAATCACATACATTGGCGAGGTATCCTATTCTGATACTTTTAGAGGGAAAATCAACTATTCGGATTTCATCAATTATCTCCCCAAAGTTAAAGGTCTCAGAACCACATACTTTAGGTCGATCATCAATGGAAAAAGTTCAAGACGTAAAAGGCCTTGGCGGCATGCTGAACGGCTTCAGAGATCTCGTAAAAGATGAGAAGAAAATAACCTTCGTGGGCTCTCCAGGCTTCTGTACTCCTTTCGCGCTCTTCTTGGGTTATCCGGTGAGAGACAAAGAGCTGGCCTTTGTTCCGGGCTTAAATAAAGAAAAGGCGCGCAAGATAATCTCCACTGAGTATGGATTAGAGTTCGGAGACAAAAGCAGCGCTGATGCTGATGTGGTTGTAGTTTTGGGTGGCATGGCCATGCCTAAGATTGGCGTAAAGCCGGAAGAAATGAAGGATTTCCTGACCACGATAAAATACAAGAAGCTCATTGGGGTCTGCTTCATGTCGATCTTCGAGAAGGCCGGATGGTGCCAAACTCTGGATTATGATTGTGTCATGAACTTGATCATCGAGGGGGACGTGTCAAAGTGAAGCGAAGATAAAGTCGATTTGATTGATAATTTCTGATTGATAATACTGGAAGCTTCCTGGAAGTGATTTATATGGACGAGGAATTTAATAAAGTAGTTGAATTTCATGGGCACGTTTGCCCTGGACTGGCTATCGGTTATAGAGTAGCCAAATACATTAAGGGCCACTGTGATAAATCGGAAGATGAAGAACTCGTTGCAATCGTCGAGAACAACTCGTGCAGTGTCGATGCGATTCAACGAATGCTCAGTTGTACTTTTGGGAAGGGCAACCTGATCTTCAAAGACTATGGAAAGCAAGTCTTCACTTTCTATTGCAGTGGCGACGGCAAAGCCCTGAGAATCTACTTCAAAGGTGAAATGCCCAAGCGCATGGGTGAATTGCAGGAAAAGAGGCGCAAAAACAATCTGACCAAAGAGGAACAAAAAGAGCTTGAAGGCTTGAGAGAGACTTTTATTCAGCACATACTAAATGCCGGCGACGATGAGCTGTTATCAGTAAAATCAGTAGATCTCCCTGAGCCCGAGAAGGCCAGAATCTATCCAACGCTGATTTGCCAAGAGTGCAAAGAGGGATTCATGGAGATAAAGGGTAGGACTGCATGCGGAAAAGTGGTCTGTGTGGATTGCTTCGAGAAGCTAGTTGATAAGTGCTACTAGCATTCTTTTTTCAAAACTCAGCAAGCGGACAGGAGCGTGGAAGACAAACGCCTCAAGCTGAAGCTTAATCTTGGTTGCTCGACGGCTCCGCAATAAGTGTCGGAGCCACCGTCGGTTTGATCTTGCCTGTGATCATCCTCACGGTGGTGGTCTTGCCAGCTCCGTTGGGGCCCAGAAAACCAAACAACTCGCCCGCTTTCACTCCGAAGTCTACATGGTCTACGGCGGTAAATTGCCGAACCGCTTGGCCGGGTCTTCAACTTCAATGGCGTTCACATAGTCACCTAGAGCCCCAACAGCCAGATACAGGTTCTACGGTTCTCTCTGAAGCTCTTTCAGCGCTTCTTCGACTCCCTCGAGCTCGCTCTTAAGAGACTCCTTGTACTCTTCGAGCATCTCTATTTTTTCATTCCTGCTAAGGAATCTCCGTTCCCCGCAACCACAACCGCACATTCCATGAGCCATGCCTCTGTGATGAGCGCCGTGATCGATATGTCCGGCGTGATGCCCGTGCATTTCTTTATCTCCGCAACACATTCTATTTCACCTCCTTTTCTTCCAATAGATTAATTACAATTTTTGTGGTCTTCAATTTCCATACCTTCTCCGGTATCGCACCTTTCGTCTCGCGATAGGATGCCACCTCGACGATACCGGCTCCTTTTAGGGCGGAAAGGTGGTAGTATAGACCAGCAAAGGTCATACCTGCCTCACCCAGCATCAGCTCCTCGTATATCTCCTTGGAACTTTTCTGACCAGTGCCAATACAGTCGATGATATCCCACCTGGTAGGGCAGTGTAGTGCATGGATGTACTTTCGAATGGCTCTCATTCGTTCCGGCAGATTATGATCTTCGCACATTGAAACCTTGAATATTCAAGTATTCTACTTAACTATTGTAGCTACGGGCTATAAAGCTTTCTATGAGGATGGTGTGATCAAGTAGTGCTTTTACTTCCCGGATGCTCGGCAGAATCTGTACGGACTGAAAAATGCAGCCACTAAGGATGAACAACGTGATAAGAGAACAAGCGTTAATGTTTCTGCATGAGCGGACCTTCAGATCTGCAAGTTCTTCATCTCCAGGTGTAGAAAAGAATGAATCACGCTGGTCAGTAGTCCGAGATATTCTGCACCTTGTCAATTGATCGTAGGGTCAAACAGATGCGGATCACTCATGCTTCTCTTCAATGATCGGGACTACGACATCCGTACTGAGAAGAAAAGAGGACAATCGTAGGCTCGATTGATATGACTACTATATAAAAAGGACCTGCCACGCCCTGGATGCCGCAGATCAAAGAGGCGGAGCATAGACCATGAGAGGCCGATTCGTATCTTAGGTACATACTTTCGGTTCTGCTCATCAATTCTACGTAACATTCAGAATTCTTTTTTCTTCCGACTATATATGACCTTGAGAGATATCTACAGATAATGACGATGGGACAGATGGTTAAATACTTAATAGCATCCCTAACCTGAAAGGTTCGTTTCAGATTGTCCAGTATTCGGAGCCAGTCTCCGAANNGAAATCGCGAGGAATGTGCTGCTCATATGCAAGCAAGATGCTGCTACAAAGAACAGAATCATCTGCCGAGCCAATCTCAATTCCAAGACTGCAAGTGTCCACCTGAACTGGCTTATGGACCGTGAATTGATTATGAAGGAGGAGAACCTCTTCAAAATAACACCAAAAGGGGACGAATTGTTATTGAATCTGAAGGGTGTGTCTCCGCTCCTCGCCTAGAGCTGACTAGACTCCACCAGCATAATTGATTGGACTGTATCCAGCAGTCTTTGTTCCTACCTGACGGCAATCGATCACACGGAAGTGTGCAGCGGAAGTGCCTATAAATATATTAGATCCAAAATTGGACGAGACAATATGAGACTTAGAGTAGTTAGCGGAAAATCTGAGATTCCCAATCTCAATCCCAATGAAAAGATGGTCCATCTGGCCTTCAGAGCCTCGAATGTCGATTTCCTCAACCTGATGCAGCGATGCCCACGACTCAGAACGATCCAGGTGCCTCACTCCTATCAGAAGACAATGTCCGATGCCATCCAGGTATTCCTGGAGATGCAGGGCATTGAGCTGCTAGAGGGCGACGTGTGGGGACATAGAAAGGACCTGGACGAGTACTACACCGTTGACGAAGCTACAATAGAGGAGATTCGCACTCTTGCTGCGAGCGGTGCATCCGCGGAAGATATGGCAAACCAGATTCAGAAGAAGGCAAAACTCGGAGCCGATCTGATCAAGTACATCGCCAAGACTGAGGTTCCCGCCTGAGTCCAATACCATGAGGCAGGTGTATCTGGCTCAACCAATTCCTCATCCCTATGTGGTCTATTTGTGGGTTGTCGGTTTGTTAGCTGTTGAGATATCGTCAAAGGGACATCTCATTCAGATCCAGTTGACTATACCGGTCTCTACCTGTGGTTGCGTGGTTGAATCTGGCTTCGCTTGAATTACATTCGTCTGGACAATATCGAGAATGCCTCATGAAGTTCTTGAGACAAAATATTTTCCTTAGCCCGGCCTTAAAATGCCAGAACACAACGCTTAGGTCCACATCGTCACCGGTCGCTCCTGTTTTGCACCTCAATTTGAGGTATCGCCTTTCGAGCTTTTAGATTTGAATTTTTGAATTCGAGTTTGAGCGATATAGAAAGCAAATACCTGGATCCGAATAGAGCCCAAACGTTGACTGCAGCCAAAGAAGCAAAGTTTATATCGTGGTATGTTGTAGCATGGTTGGACGAGCACTGAGACTCAATCGCTCTCAATACGTGACGCCGAAATAGGCTCGTGACAAATGATTATAGTATATCGACAACTACATCACAGGAGGGAGGAGCTGTTCCAGGAGCGCGGCGGATTATTGCCGCGTTCCGGGGGCTGTAATTGCGTATCACAAGTCTTTTCTTAAGTGTTGGTCTTATACCTTTAGCTAACCCCTTTAGACATGACAGGCAGATAAAAGAAAACAAGGTCGTTTCTTCATAAATACTAAGAGGTTCGGACAATATTATGGCGGTTAACACCGGCTGTGCATCACCGAAGAAATCTAATGAAGTTTAATTGCTAGATAGTTAACTCCGCCATCCATCGTGTACAGATGAACGGCAATTATCATTAGCAAGTACTTAAGTTAACTGTAGTTTGCGCACGGTGCCGCGGCGGCTCATGTCTTCAAAGAATTTGTCGTCCAGTTTTTGTGGTTGAGTCACTAATGGAAGCAAAGAGTATATCTCATTTAAAAATGATTAATCTTACAAGAATCGCTCTTCCCAAAATACGGCTCCCTGCGCTCATTCGTAATCTTGAGCAGCTCCTTAATCATCTCACAGTCACAGGTTTCGATATCGACAAGATTGTCGTTCCGCAAGAGGCAGGGCTTCAGCTTCCCGTCCGAAGTGACCCGAATCCTCGTGCAGTTAGCACAGAACTCTGTGTTGTCCATGGGCCGCACAACCTCAACCTCGGCTCCATCCAGGAAGTACTTCTTCCTGCGGTGCATCTCTCTAGTCACAACCTTGTCCGCACAGACCTGAAGCCGGCCCTCAATCGCCTCGATGTCCCCGGAGATCCCTAGGCCGTTCAGGTCCATCAGCTCGATCAACTGTAGAATCAGGCCTCTGTCACGGGAAAAGTCGATCAGCTCTGGAATCTCGTTTTCGTTTTCACGAAGCACGACCACGTTCAGCTTTATGGGCAATAGACAAGCATCCTTGGCAGCCTCAATTCCATCGATGACCTTTTCCATATCGCCCTCTCTGCCTCCGGTGATCGATCTGTAGGTTTTTGGGTTCAGAGAATCCAGGCTTATGTTAACCCTGTTCAGTCCGGCCTCAGCCAATGATCCTGCTCGATCCGCAAGAAAGATCCCGTTTGTTGTAAGTGACAGGTCTAGGCAATCAGGCATCTCGGACAAGATGTCTTCCAGGTCGCCACGCATCAGAGGCTCGCCTCCCGTGAATTTGACGGAGTGCATTCCAAGGTCAACGGCTGCCTTGGCCAAGTTTGCCGCCATCTCGCAGGAGATCTCGTCCTTGTGCGCAACGTCCCCTTCGTGGTGGCAATAAATGCAATTCAGGTTGCACCTGGAGGTGAGGGCCATGCGCAGACCGGTAGCCTTCCTGCCGAAGGGATCAACCAGGATCATTCAGCCAATCCATCGGGCTTCTACTATTTTAGCCTTGGTTGGGCTAAATGGCATGGCCTGAATTAGTACTCAATCTCTCCCAAGCTTCGCTTAAGATAGTTGAGCAGTGTCGTGGCAACGATCATGCACACAGCCAGGCCGGATAGGAGCTCCTCCCACCCCAGACGGTTCATCGATCCGAAGTAGACAATACCGCCGGAGATCAGAGTCATGATGAGTGTCACGATGAGGGAGACGAGCAAGGACCACATTATCGACCCCACCTCATACCGTTCGAAGAAGGAGGCTGACATCACGAAGGAGATGGCTGCCAGGATGAGTATAACGGGGGTCGGAAGCGGCGTTCCGTACCTGAACAGGTAGATCAGGCCCATTGCCAGGACCATGATCACCAGGGCCAGGAGCCCTGAGGCGACAAAGGCCTTGAGAAAGTAGTTCTCCACACTAAGCTCCATCCCAGTTCACCCTATCTTTATACGAACATATTGAATATAAAGATTGTGTATAGTTCTTCGCAACCTTTAAATATTGTAAACCCCATCGCAAAGGCGCGGTTTACAAATCGAGGATCACTGCCAGGAGAGGTGTAATTGGACGCAACAGACCAAACCATAGCGGTCATGATCAGCTACTTCATCGTCATGATTGTCATAGGAGCAATCAGTGCCAAGCGAGTCACGGGTCTGGATGAGTTTCACCTGGCTGGCAGAAGAGTGAGGTACGTCATGCTCACGTCAACTATTTGTGCCACCATCGTTGGGGCGTCGGCTACTGTGGGCATGGCCGGCCTCGGCTTTAAGGAAGGACTAACGGGTGCCTGGTGGATGCTGTCCGGAACAGTCGGCCTGCTGGTCCTGTCCGTCTTTTTTGCCCAGAAGATCAGGGCAAAGGGCTGCTACACGCTGCCCGAGCTTATAGGAACATTCTACGGTGAAAAGGTTAGAACTGCATCCTCGCTACTAATAATCATCTCCTGGATTGGGGTGATCTGTGTCCAGATCATAGCATCGGGAAAGGTTCTCAACGCCTTGTTCGGCGGCAGCGAGCAGATGTTTATGGCAGCATCAGCCCTGGTCTTCATCCTCTATACCGTCCAGGGAGGGCAACACTCCATTGTCCGGACCGATCTGGTTCAGTTTTTGATAATCCTCGCGGGCATAGTGCTTCTCCTATCCAGGACGTTGGATGCCACGGGCTTCGCGTTTCTGAAGGCACAGAGCTTCCCTGTATCTCTAGAAAGGGATGCAGTTGGAGTTTTATCCATGATCCTCGTCGTGGGGTCCACATACTTAGTAGGGCCCGACATATATTCCCGCATCTTCTTGGCAAAAGACTCTGATACGGCCAGAGGCTCTGTCATGATGGCCGCTTTAATCCTGGTGCCACTGGCCTTTGCCATCACCATCTTAGGAATATCAGCAAAGATTCTTTTTCCCGGTATTCAGGCCGAGCAGGCTCTACCCGTTCTGATGATGGGCATGCTCTCACCCCTCGAGAGGGGCATCGTAGGATCTGCCCTTCTGGCTGCGTTCATGTCCTCGGCGGCCACGCCCCTAATGACAGCCACAACCACCATGGCGCTTGACCTCTACCGTAAGGCCAGACCGTCATCAGGAGTTCCTGAACTCATGAGAACATCCAGGTTGGGAGCTGTCACCATTGGATTGGCAGCTCTGGCCCTGGCTCTGACAGGATCTGGGATAATAGCAATGCTCTTCTCAGTTTACACCATATTCACCAGCGGAATGCTGGTGCCTGTGATCGGTGGATTCTATAAGGAAAAGCTTGGACTCACTTCTTTGGGAGCGCTAACAGCCCTGGTTGGAGGTGGTCTCACAGGCATACTTTGGGGAAAGAGCTATCCACTGCTGGGCTTGGCTGTTTCTGCTGTTCTGTTGATCGTTGTCAGCTTGATTGACCGCAGGCACGCAAAGGCTGGACCTGCTACTGCCGGTTGATTTGGCGGGTTTTTAGGAATCCTCTCGGGTCTCGCGAAAGAGTTCAATCCTCGTTACGGTGGAACTTGTACTCAGACGGGGATGCGTAGCCCGTGCAGCACCGCGATATACTCAGGGAACATTTTAAGATCCCGTTTTTGAAGATACATACATCGACACCGAAAGTTACACATGTTTGCTTGGATTACGTTCATTCCGCTCTTGAAATCGGCCTAACTATTCTTCTGGTTACCATGATAATCCATATACTTTAGGTGTGGATTGGTCAGCCCACCTGTCATAGTTCAATCGTGGCAAAGTGCAGCGATTCTTGGGATATAGAATCTATCGCCGAGAGTAATCGGGTTTGAACTAATTGCCTTTATAATCATGTTTATGCACGTTTTCTTAGATATCCCTGTATTCTGGAAAATCTTAATAGAACGAAAGGAGGGAACGTTTCGCACTGGTGTTGTTTCCTGTTCCAAACGTTACTGATTCTCCTATGTCCATCGCCTCTCCGGTGCACCTTACCCCGTACGTAAGCCATGTATATATTGTCGTGCAAGTAAGAAGATGGTGTGAAATATGGAATGTATGCTATGCGACTTCTGTGAAGTGGTCGTTAATGTCGATCGAAGTGACTTCAGTCTCAATGTCTTAGGGTCTTGTGGAAAACACCCGGAACTTGGAACCTTCAAAATATTGGATGGTGTGACTTGTCCTGAACAGGTTCAACGTTAGTTTTCACAGGTGCGGCTCGTTTCAATAACCTGGGTACAGTTGATCGATAAAGGCCCAATCGTTTTGCAATATCACCCTGACCGATATCGCTGTCCACCAGCCGCGTTATCTCTTCTATTTGTTCTGGCCTAATTTTGGTGCAAAATTACAATTCCGAATCCGCGTAATATACCGATGGCACCATTGCATCACGCATGCAAATATAAGCTACTCTATGATTTCTTTGGTCATCAAATTCGTTGTCCCTTGCAAGCTGCGGACACCCGATGCAAAAACGTGGGTTGTGGTCATCGAATTTTTCAATGATTGGACACTTATCAGTCGGTCTCATCATTACCCCTCAAGTCCTAGTATCGTGGTCAAACAGCTAAATAACTTTGGGCGTGGCATTATTTGTTGTGTTGCCTAGTCAGAGTTGCACACGCCTATCCTGAACGTAGTCCATATGCGATTATGCAACTTTTCAGGCCATGAAAGAGCTTACGATATTTTTATAAATATCTTTTCGACCCCGTAAAACGTAACTTTGCGCTATAGGTTCTACAGCGCATTTTCGTTTTGACCGATGCCGGTTAGTCGATAGCTGGCAATTGTCGAAAATTCATTCCATAAAGTCATGGAATGACGTGTACCTGGGCAGCATTTAGGCCAAAGCTTCCAGAATCATCCAGCCAAGCTAACTGAATTATCGTGCCTACTGGCAAGAGACCTAAATGAGCTTCATCAATGGATAGTTCTTATCAGGATCGTACTCCAGTCTGGCCCGTACAGTCTCGCCCCGGTAATCTATCTCCACCTCTGCGAATATCATCCTTCCCTCCAGCTCTCCGTAGCCGAAGGCGTTCTCGACTAGCATCCGCCGGTCGATCCTCACATCTACACTTCGGACGTAAGGCTGCAGGGATATGCTCTCCTTTATGGCTCGTTCGAGGCTGTCTGCTGTCTTGGAGCTTACGGGCGATCCAACGAACTGGTGATAGAGCACCCCGAGCTTGATACCGGCTTCGAAGGCCGCTATTTCCTTATTGGTAGGCATGATATCACCATCGTACTAGCCATATAAACGAACATAGCTGCTAATATGAGCGATCCAGACATGAATGCATCTCCCATAAACTGGGATAGGATTGCAGCGGCCAGGAGTACCAGAGCAAAAACCGCGACCAATCTTAAATCCCTTATCTTGGGGTAAGGGATGCTGCTCACCATCAGAATAGATAGAATCAGCATCAAAGCTAGGGTAAGCACAGGTCTATCCAGAAGCATGCTGGCAACAATCGCTATCCCAGACGCTGTTATTGGAAACCCTTCGAATAGTTCGTAGTTCCTGTCCGAGGCGTTGAACCTAGCCAGTCTCAGGGTCCCGCAGGTCAGGTAGATTAGGCTCACAATCAGGGCGTAACCTGAGAAGCCAAAGACAACCACAGCGATAGAGGCTGGCGCAACCCCAAAAGAGACCAGGTCAGCCAGAGAATCAAGGCTAAAGCCAAGATCGCTTGTCTTCATCTTTCTGGCCAGGAAACCGTCGATTCCATCGAAAACGGCAGAAAGAATCACCAGCAGGATAGAAAATCCGGTATTTCCCCGGGACGCAGCCAGTATCGCTACAAACCCGAACACTAGGTTCAGGAGAGAAAAAAGATCGGGTATCCGAATGACCCTGAGGATGTTCATGAGTCTTTCACCGCGATTATGCTCTCGCCAGCGCGGACTTTATCCCCAATATTGACGTATTGTCGGTAACCTTCTGGAATTGTAACCTCAACTCGGGACCCGAAGTGTATCATACCTATGCGCTGTCCTCGCACAACCCGATCCCCAGGTTTGACGTAGCAGACTATTCTCCTCACCAGAGCACCCGCTATCTGGGAAACCTCTACATCTCCATCGGCCGTCTCGACCAATATCTCGTTCCGCTGATTCTTGCTGGCGATGTTCAAAAAGGCTGGATAGTGGCCTCCTGTGGTGTAAAGGGTGCTCTTGACCAGGCCGTCAAGAGGAGATCTGTTTACATGCACATCGTAGGCACCCATGAAGACGGCTATCCTGTCAGGACCCGCTGTTATCACCCTGCCATCTGCGGGGGAGACCATGCCGCCTCCCTGGGGAGCACGATCCGGGTCTCTGTGAAAAAAGATGACAAAAAGAGTCCCTGCCAGGGCTAAGGCTGAGGCGTACCAACTTCCTACCGATGCCAGAACTGCAGTTAGTAGGATTGGCAAAGAGATCCAGGTCGTTGACCCCTTGGCGATCTTCAGGAGCGGTCCCTCCAAGGATTCTTTAGCTCCGAGCCCAGCGATTCCATTAGGTTCAAAAGCTCAGGAAGGAGTGTGAAGACAAAGTATGCGATGGCCAGCAGGGCAACAGTCGATCCTGCTTTGGCTATTAGGTTATGGGCCACCATGAAACTATCGTCTCCGAACCACCCCTGGCCGTAGGCAGCCATTACAAAAGCGTTTCTGACTACGTTCAAAGAATAGATGACAAACGTTGACACTGCCAGGGCTGTGAACTTGCGAATTGGGGGTGCGCCCACGGATATTATCACCCCGATGAAAAGGGATATGCTCTCAATTGCCGTGCAGGCCAGAATGATCTCAACCGTCCGGCCGTTCAGAGCCATCACGTTCCAGCTCTGCAGAGAGACCGGAACCGAGAACGCCCAGAGGAGATGGACAGTAATTAGGGCCGTCTGGCTTATTAGCCAGTCTTTGAGAATTTCTACCTCGGCAAAGGGAAAGTAGACTATGCCGCAGACGGCCGCAGCATAGCTGGCCCATTCAAACGCTTTAGTTTGGCGCCTTTTCCACAAAATGATCCCGGCCATATAGAAGCACAACAATCCGGCTGCAATTGCCAGTCCGGCGTTGAAGTAATCCTCGATGGATAAGTAATATCCAGGCTGACCCATCCAGTAGATGCCAAAGAACATCCAACCCAGGCCTGCTAGATTGCTGATCCTGGTCAGAGCCGAGGCTAGGAGAAGAATCAGGCTCAACCATAGAATATTTGATATCGGCCAGAGCGGACTCATCTGGATTAGAAATACCACAGGTTTATTTAGCATTATCTACTTACAGAACTCTATTGACGATCATCAGAGAGTGGTTGGGACGCACCTCTAAACAGGTATTGTTATGGATAAGCAAAAAATTTTCTTGATCTATGCAGCAACTCTGGCAGGTCTGCTCCTATTGGCATCCTCTGTGTCAGCATCAACAGTTCCGGCGTCGGCATCTTCTGATCGGACGAGCGCATCCGGGCCAACGGTTGATCCTGCACTGCAAAAGCTTCTGGACAACGGAAAAGAGAGGGAGATACCGGTAATCGTAATCGCCAAAAGCCAGGACATGCCCGATCTTGGAGACTTGAAGGTTAGGTACAGGTATCACTTGATCAAGGGCGTAGCAGGGGATGCCAGTCCTTCTGCTATCAAAAGACTGACCGTCAGCGATGCCATAAAAGGAGTTTACCTGGATGATGTGACTCACGTGGCAGAGCCTGACCTCAATGGGCCTGACAACGGCACAGTCATCCCTGCAGATAAGATAAACGCCGGACCGCTCTGGGCAAAGGGAATAGATGGAAAGGGCGTGACTGTGGCCATTCTGGACTCTGGGATCGATAAGAATCATCCAGATCTCGCAGGAAAGGTGGTCGGCGAGAAGAACTTCGTAGAGGGTGAAACCACCACGGACGATCTTCTAGGACACGGAACCCTGGTGTCAGGAATCATTGCCGGTTCTGGTGCTGCTTCCGGTGGAAAATACAAAGGCGTTGCCCCTGGAGCCAGCTTGTTGAATGTGAAAGTGATAGACCAGAAAGGAAACGGCAAGATATCGGACATCATTGCTGGAATGGAATGGGCCCTTGATAATAATGCGAAGGTTCTGAGTCTCAGCCTGGGAGGGATGAACTTGGGAGAGACTAATCCGCCAGTGACCATGGCAGCGGATAATGCAGTGGACGCAGGAGCGGTCGTGTGCGTCGCCGCCGGTAATCGGAACAACACGCAATCCCAGGGGTTGACAGGTGCCAGCACACTTGTCGAGACCAAAGGCAGTCCAATAGATCTTGGAAAGTTTGACATATCCCAGACGAATGGAGCGAGCAGAGATGTTCTATTGCTCTTGCTTTATGTGCCCTTGGCCCCTGGCCTGATAGACTCTCCCGGTGATGGAGTCAAGGTAA
The DNA here is from genome assembly GCA_003162615.1 of Methanothrix sp. Classification (GTDB taxonomy): domain Archaea; phylum Halobacteriota; class Methanosarcinia; order Methanotrichales; family Methanotrichaceae; genus Fen-7. The sequence continues at coordinate 12,841 of PMNG01000067.1, forward strand.
TCACCATGGGTGCATCAGATTTCAATGACCACATCGCTGGCTTCAGCGGATCAGGGCCCACCAGAGATGGAAGGACTCAGCCGTCCGTGGTCGCGCCGGGTGTGAATGTTGTCTCAACGGTTCCGCCGGGCCTCGAGCAACCCAATTACATCGATAGTTATTATGCCAAGGCATCAGGCACCAGCCTTTCCACGCCGGTTGCTGCTGGATTGGCGGCCCTGTTACTTCAGGCGGACCCCAGCCTAACGCCCGCTGGTGTCAAGGCTGCAATGATATTAGGCGCTAAGAAGCTTAACAACAGCCAAGGGGAGACCTACGAGGAGTACTACCAAGGTGCGGGAAGGCTGGACGCGAACCAGTCTTATCGGCTTCTGAAATCAGATATTTCGGGCGTGATGCCCGATGCCTGGAATGCAGGCCGTTGGGCTTACCTTTCCGCCGGTAAGGGGCTGTATGTAGGCTTAGACACGGGCGCAGACCGCCCTTTGAAGAAAATTTATGCTCTTGCTCCCAATGATGATGAGATCACAAACCAATTCGTCTTCTTCACAAACAAGGAGAGGAACAACATCAGTACAACAGTTAAAGGAGACATATCTGATTGGGTCACCCTTCAGCCTCTTCCGAGGAGTATTCCGGCCAACGGCCAGAAGGTGTTCGGTGCCACAATGAGCGTGCCCAACGGGACAAAATCCGGTGAGTACAATGGCTCGATAGAGATAGCGGATGGCAATAAGATCATCTACACCGTCCCAGTGATGGCATTGATCGCCGAGCCCATTAAAATCCAGAAAGGAAGAGCAGTAAAAGTAAATAGTCTTCAGGGCATCAAATGGCAGTACTACTACCTGGATGTACCGCTCGGCACAAGCGAACTCATGCCCAGGCTTAGCTGGAAGCAGAGTGCCGACCTGGATCTATTCCTGCTGTCCCCTACCAGCGAGTACTATGCCGGTGAAAGAAGCGTTCTGGCGGATACCATGGACATAACAAACCCGCCATCGGGCCGCTGGCTCGTGGCCGTTCACGCCAGGAATCTGACAAAACCCGTGAACTACACGCTGAGTTTCGAGCAGACGTTGGTGGAGACTATGCCCAAGATCTGGAACGCCGGATCTGTAGTTCCCGGTGGCAAAGTCACTGCGCAGTTCAAGGTTGAAAACAGAGGCCCAGCATTGAGCAAAATCAGCTATTACGGTTCTGTAGAGAACGCTAGCAGGTTGGAGTTCAAAGGGTCGATCGGGAGAAAGGACCTCCAGGAGAAGTTCTTTGATGTGCCAAATGGTACCAGCAGGATTTCTGCGAACATGAGCGACGAGGATGGAAATGGAGACATCGCCTTTCTGCTTCTCGATCCCGAAGACAAGAGAGTTTATGCGGCTGTTGGGTCAGAAACAATGGGATCGCCAGATGTGATACAACCTGAGCCGGGGAAGTGGAGGTTATGGATTTACGGCAACAATGTGCCATCAGATCACAACGAGTCCTTCAACGTTGAAATATCGCGCTACCTGCAAGGGAATTGGACCTGGGTATCCACAAACGGGCCCAAGAGTATAGAAAGCGAGTCCAGCGCAACCGTTGATGCCAGCCTCAAGATTCCAGTTAATGCAACCAGCAGTATCGTCGATGGAAACTTAGAGATCCGATCCTCCAATCAGTCCTTCATGATTCCGATAAGATTGACCGTTGCCGGCACGTCCTTGAAAGGTTTGGACTATTCAAAGGTCGAGGATAAGGATAAAGACGGTTACTTTGACAAACTGACCCTTGGACTCGCAGTCAACATCACGTCTCCGGGAAACTACACCGTGGAAGGCGCTCTCGTGGATTGCAGGGGCAATAGGATACAATGGCTGAAAGGTACATCTAGCCTTCAGAAGAGCGGGGATGTAAACATAGACGTAGACGGAGAAGAGATATGGAAGAAAGGCACCTGCGGGCCGCTGGCGATCCCAAGCCTGTTCCTGTACAATGAAAACGGAGATCTGTTGGACCAATACAACAAGAGCATAACCATAGAGAGAAATCCGGAGGAGTTCCAGCATCCTGCAGCCTACTTTAATGGAAATTTCACTAACCTTACAAAGACAGGCGAGATCGGGATTGGAGTGGGGGTGCGAGTGATCAAGGCCGGTACCTACAACCTGAACGGGAGAATCGAGGACGATAGCGGGAATGACTTGGGCAAAGACACAAACATCTCCAGACTAGAGCCAGGAAACAGGACTATGGTCTTGGGGTTCAATCCAGTCAAGTTCATAATCATGAACAATGCATCCCAGATGCACCTGAAAGATCTGAGCCTGAAACTTAACGGAACTGAGATCGATAACATCACTGATGCTTGGACCAGCCCAGAGATCACTACTGACTATTTTAGGAACAACCACAACATAATTAGGACAGATAGAGGAAAGGTAGAGATACCCTAAATACAATTGCTTTGCCATTAAGGCGGTGCGTTCTCGGGACATCCTCTTAGGCATCGGGTCTTCGTGCCTCAACGGATTGAGTTATAGTCTATTCGATAGATGCCGAAGAACGATCGACCCGGCATGCCCCTCAAGGCAGCCGGATCGATGTTTGGTAGACTCAATTCCCCACTCACCTACCCTATTTGATCTTACGGCATTTGCCGTTATACGGCATTCAACGATATAAATTTTACGGTCTTAGCTAGCCATAAAATGAAACATGCAGCTTAGATCCGAAAACACCGTGAAATTGGCGCTCAGTGCGATCTCGTCATTAACAGAAACCTCAAAGATTCTTGGATATCTTGGACAGCTTGTCGATGAGCCAGTTTGTGGAAAACCCTGTCAGAAAGCAGACGAACATGGATGAGAAGATCTTACTCTGGGAGTTCACATTGAAAGCAACTAAACCTGAACTAAAGAGCAGGTAGGCCATGTATCCGAATATCAGGCTCAGTAATGGGATAGCCGTGTACCAGACACGCTTGTACCTAATCACTGCGCCCTCCTTTCGCAGGTCGTCAACGACCCCCGAGAGAATCTGCGCCGATGAACCGAGGCCTGCAAAAAAGGATGCCCACAGCGGAACATCCAGGATTGTGAGTTCAGAATAGCGATAGATCAAAAGACCGAACAGAATAGTGGATAGCATTCCGAAGACCACTGCGTACAAGCCGTAGAGCTTGAAGAAAAAAGATATAGTTCTAAGGCTGTGGAGCCTCAATCCCTTCAAGTTCATCTTGGCATCATTCACAGCATTGGTTAGCTCGTATCTAGACCGATCGCAGTACAGATATGCATCCGTTATGTTGTCTTTGTTCATCTCTTTGACGGCTAGAACATAGAAGTCGTAACTGTTCTTGATATCGATAGAGCTTCTGTGTGCTGCTTGAAGCATGCGGTTTAACCTTTGAAGATCCCTTCCAAGATCGGATGACGAGGTCAAATGACAGTCCCCTTTCGAATCCACAACATGAATACTTACTAAATAAGTATTTATAGTTTTCGTTATTTCTTGAGGATGTACATAATAATTATATTATTTAATAAATTGGGAGTGATTCTATCGCTTAACTTTGAGAGTATTAATAGTTGTCAATAGATAAGTTTCGGTATATGCTAATGGATAAAGAGAAAATTTTATATATCATTTTAAAATTTCTTCAAACTAAAATTTAGGAGGTTTATATGCTAATAATTTATATATGTTAATGTGTTTGATCATTGAAAATAGATTTTAAAATTTTTGCTGGGAATATTTGTTAAACTGTGATATTCACTATTTCATTACCTTGGTCATCTTTACACCCCTTATGAGCAATCCCTTAAAACTACCTGTGAGCTTACCATTTGTTGATAACCTTCCGATCCCCTTGCCTTTTATCAACTCTATTTCCTCAACCATGCTCTCGGCTATGCTCCAGCACTCCTCGTCCTGAGAAAAAGCCACTTTCTTCATGCCAAATTACTCCAGTCAAGATGTAGCACCTACTTACTTAAAAAATTTTCCCATGAACTCAAGAAATGTGGCTGCTTAAAAAATCATATGATTATGATATGTATCATGATATATTATACTAACGCAAATCTTTGAGTTAATCCTTAAGTTATTCAGGCTGTTTTTTGCTAGTTCTCCATCCGGTCATATTTAATACCATGCCGGATAATAATATACACTATGCCCCAAGATCAAATCTTCTGCCCAGCGTGTGGCGAAGATACTGAACATGTCATTATTAAGTCAGGGCGAGAGAACTTGATGAGGTGTGTGGATTGTGGAACAACTCAACCCATCCAGAAGGAGCGAGAGCGGCTGGCGAATGTCAGAGTTATCGTTAACAGAGATGGAAACTCTCAACCTTACAACGTAAACCTTCCTGCCCAGGAGGAACTAAGAGTAGGCGGGGAGTTGCTTGTGGACGACCAGGCCAAGGACGTCGTCTTGACGGAGATCACTTCTTTGGAGACCGATCGCCGGGTAGAGACAGCAAATGCCAGAGAGATCAAGACCATTTGGGCCAGAGCTATCGACGATGTGACCCTCAAGGTTTCCGTTTACAAGAACGGCGTGACTCGCCCTTTGAACACTCAAGCATCAGGTAAAGATGTATTCGAGCGAGGGGAGGTTCTGGAGATAGATGGCATCCGGTTTCAAGTGATCAAGATCAAGCTGCGCGGTGAAGGGTTTGCCGACAGAGCGGAGGCGAAAGACATCGTCCGGGTGTGGGGTAGAGAGCTTTGAGCCGGGAGGAGCTGCTGGAGTACATGAGGGGCCGGATAGGAGACAAGGTTCTTCAGGCCATGTCCAGAGTCCCCAGGGAGATTTTTGTTCCGGAGGAGATCAGATCCAGAGCCTACGATGACACTCCTCTGCCCATCGGTCACGGCCAGACCATCTCTGCACCCCACATGGTGGCAATAATGTGCGACATCCTGGACCTGCAGAAGGGCATGAACATCCTAGAGATAGGAGGAGGAAGCGGCTACCACGCTGCGATCATGGGGGAGATCGTCGGTCCGGATGGGCACGTCTACTCGGTAGAGCGAGTACCCGAACTGACGAGCCAGGCGAGAGAGAACCTCCAACTGGCAGGCGTCTTGAATGTGACCTTGGTAGAGGGAGATGGGAGCGCTGGTCTCCCGGAGCACGCGCCTTATGACAGAATCAGCGTTGCTGCCACGGCTCCTGCTGTCCCAGAGCCCCTCAAGGATCAGCTCAAAAAGGGAGGAAAGCTGGTCATCCCTGTCGGGGCAGGTTACCAGGAACTTCTGTTAGTGACCAGAAAGAACGGTTTTGTGGTCGAGGAGAAGATGGGGGTAGTCTTTGTCCCCCTCATCGGAGAGCACGGCTTCAAAGAGCGTTGAAGGAGTTGCCTTAGAGAGCGGAACCCACTGGGAGCAGACCTATATATTTGCCGGATCAACCCACTATTTAGTGTCTTATAATGATTCAATGCTTTAAGCCAATAGCTCTCATAATAATGGATGGTTTTGGAATAAGCGCCCAAACTGTAGGAAACGCAGTGGCCAGCGCCAGAAAGCCCAATCTAGACAGGCTGATGCAGAAATATCCATACACAACTATTGCAGCTTCGGGTCTGGCTGTGGGTCTCCCCAAGGGACAGATGGGCAACTCGGAGGTGGGCCACCTGAACCTAGGAGCTGGCAGGGTGGTCTACCAAGACTACACCAGAATAAGCCTGGCAGTAGAAGAGAATAAACTGAGGGAGAACCCTGTTTTAATAGAAGTTATGGATAAAGCCAGAGCCAATGCTAAGAAGCAACACTTTCTTGGCCTTCTCTCGGACGGTGGGGTCCACAGCCACAACACTCACCTCTACGCGCTTCTTGAGTTGGCAAAGGAGATGGGACTAAAAGACGTCTATGTCCATGCTGTGCTGGACGGAAGAGATGTTCCTCCCAAGAGCGCTCTTACGTATTTCCAGGAGCTTGATTCCAAGATGAGAACGATCGGCATCGGCAAAGTGGCCACTGTTGCTGGCCGTTACTATACAATGGACAGAGACAAGCGCTGGGATCGGGTGGAACAGGGATACCGTGCCATGACAGAGGGCATTGGCTACCGAGCGGGCACTCCCGAGCAGGCGGTTACCGATGGCTACGATCGAGGCGAAAGCGATGAGTTTCTCAAGCCTACCATCGTCGATCAGCAGGGGCTTATTGAAGATGGGGACTGCATCATTTTCTTCAACTTTCGGCCCGATCGGGCGAGGGAGATCACGCGGGCCTTTGTGGATCCCGACTTCGGAGAGTTTGAGCGGGCTAACATCAAAGTCAACTTCGTCTGTATGACCCAGTACGATGCTACCATAAATGCCCCCGTGGCCTATGCTCCTCAGAACCTGGACGATACTCTTGGAGAAATAATAAGCCGAGAAGGTCTGAAGCAGCTTCGGATCGCTGAGACTGAAAAGTACGCCCACGTGACCTACTTCTTCAACGGCGGTAAGGAAAAGCCCAACCCTGCCGAGGACAGGGTTCTGATACCTTCGCCCAAGGTTGCGACCTACGACCTCCAGCCCGAGATGAGTGCTTACCAGGTCACCGACGCCGTCATCGAAAGAATCCGATCAGGCAACTGCCACCTCATAATCCTGAACTTCGCCAACCCGGACATGGTAGGTCACACCGGCATCTTCGAAGCAGCGGTGAAAGCGGTGGAGACGGTGGATTCTTGTGTGGGCCGAGTGGTGGAGGAAATTCTGGCTCAAGGCGGAGCCGTTCTGCTAATCGCGGATCACGGCAATGCCGAGAAGATGATAGACCTGGAAACCGGCCAGCCGCACACCGCTCATACAACCAATCCTGTGCCATTTGTTTTGATCTTGGATGATGGGAAAGAGCACCGGCTTAGAGAAGGCGGCGTCCTGGCAGATGTGGCACCAACGATCCTGAATCTCATGGGCATTCCTGTGCCGAAGGCCATGACAGGGAAGTCGCTGATGGCGACATAGCCGAAGGATATCGTACAGCTTAATTCGTCATTTTTCCTGCACGCCATCAGTTGCTGCTCTTTTCAATGCCCTGCCTAGCGCAAGCGTCAAGGCATCTATCTTCTGATGATCGCCGCCGCCCTTCGCACTCAGGTGAAGTGTAAAGCGGCCGTTGTAGGCGACAGTCCTGGCGAAGTGGCCGAAATTCTCCAGGGCCATACAGCCCATTTCGTCGCTACGGAATTCGAAGTCTCCGGAGTATCCGGGCTCGCCGAAACGAATTGCTGCCAGAGCCAGGCACTCTCCAGAAGGCACCAGGGAACTGCCAATTCCTTTCTGAATCAGCTTACCGAGAACGCTGCCTAGAGCAATGCCTACGTCCTCCGCCGTGTGGTGGTCTCCTGTAGCAAGGTCGCCTTTTGCCTTTACAGTCAGGTCGAACCCGGATGCTTTTGCCAATATAACCAGAATATCGTCCAGAAGCTCTATTCCTGTGGCGACTTCACTCAACCCTGAGCCGTCTATGTCCAGGATAACCGAAATCTTGGTCTCTTTAGTATCTCTCTTGAAGGAGGACTTCATGACATCCAATCCCCTTTGTAAGCTTTAAGCTGATCGATCTTTGAGGAAGGTATATCTACTTGTATCCCAACCTAGCAGTTTCAAAGGTTACGCTTCAAGGGTTATCGACATGATTCCAAAGGAAGATATCCTGGAGATTTTGGACGGATACGACAAGAAAGACCTCACCATAGCCACCATCTGCTCTCACAGCAGCCTGCAGATATTTAATGGCGCTCGACAGGAGGGGTTCAAGACCATCGGCATCTGCATCGGCCCACCGCCCAAGTTCTACGACGCCTTTCCCCTAGCCAAGCCGGACAAGTTCGTCAGCCTGGACAGCTACAAGGCCTTACTGGACCACAGTGACGAACTCGTGGAGGATAACGCCATCATCATCCCCCACGGTTCTCTGGTGGAATACCTAGGGATTGATAAGTTCGAGTCATTAGCAGTCCCAACTTTCGGCAACCGCAGGGTTTTAGCCTGGGAGAGCGACCGAGAGATGGAGAGAGAGTGGTTGCTTAAGGCCGGGGTCAACATACCCATGCGTTTTGAGAGAGCAGAGGACATAGACCGGCCCGTGATAGTCAAATACCACGGGGCCAAAGGCGGCCGGGGCTTCTTCATAGCCAAGAACAAGGACGAGTTCCAGGCTAAGATGAGCTCTCAAGCGAAGTACGCGATCCAGGAGTTCATCCTCGGCACCAGGTACTACATCCATTTCTTCTATTCCCCCATAAAGACTCAAGGATACAAGCTGAAGAAAGGGACCTTGGACATGCTGGGTATCGACAGGAGAGTCGAGTCTAACGCCGACGAGATCTTTCGGATCGGTTCCATGAACGAGCTGGCCGAGGCAGGGATCTATCCCAGCTTCGTGGTCACCGGCAACCTGCCCCTGGTACTCAGGGAGTCACTGCTTCCCAAGGTCTTCGAGCTGGGCGAGCGAGTGGTTGAAACGTCCATCGAGCTTTTCGGAGGGATGATCGGTCCCTTTAGCCTGGAGACAATTGTCACAGACGAGCTGGAGTTCAAGGTCTTCGAGATATCTGCTAGAATCGTCGCAGGCACCAACCTATTCGTCAGCGGCTCGCCTTATTCTGACCTGGTCGAGCGCAACCTATCCAACGGCAAGCGCATAGCTCAGGAGATTAAACTGGCCATGGAGACGAACAAGCTATCAGAGGTCATAAGCTAGTGAACTAGAAAGGCTTATCCGATGACGGCGTAGTCTTGACTTATATGTCAGGCTTGATTGAGACTTTTCGCGAAGCGACCGTTCTCCAGTGTGAGTTCTTAAAGAAGCTGCAGGATCTGGACATGGCGGATGTTGCAGCCTTCTCAGACTCCATGGTATCTTTTTTGAGCCCCACCCCGGATAACAAGTTTGTATACGGGTTGGCTGCTGGCAGAAGCGCCCTGTCCCTATACAGCTTTCTCCAGCTCATACAAAACCACTTCGACAATGTCTTCCCCTTCACCCTGGAGGATCCCGTTCAGAGGCACTACAGGAAGGGTGTGAAGAACCTGGGCCTGGCCATTTCAGGATCTGGAGAGACCTCCTCAGTCAATAAGTACATAGAGGATGTTATCGTCCACGGAGGGGAGATCAAGCTGATAACAGCCAACGAGCATGGCACGGCCTACAAGCTGGTGAAAGACTACGATAAGGGCTCAGTCCTCGTTTTCAAGGCCAGGACAAAGTACAGCACAGACAAAGAATCCAGATCCAGGCTGTCTCCCCTGGGGACGGAGTTCGAGCTGGAGGTGTTGGCTTTCCTCAACGCCGTTTTCAAGGACATCCAGTCCAGGCTAAAAGGGATCTGTGATGTTTCCTGCCCCGAATACCGCTCCACCATAAAGGATTTCGAGGAGAACGCCAGGCTCATAGTTGACATGGACCCAGACATCCTGGAACACTGGTTCAACCGGCTCCTGCCTCGAAGCGGCAGGTATGTCATCGGAGGCGTGGGCAGGTCCGGCTTAGTGGCCCGTGCATTCGAGATGAGGTTCACTCACCTGAATAAGATAAGCTACTGGGAGAGGGACTTCAACACACCGTCCTTCCAGATAGGTGACTTGTACCTTCCCATAAGCGGAATTGGGAACACCTACGAGGCCCTGGAGGGTGCCATGCACGCATTGAGCAAGGGAGCGGACGTCATGCCCATTACCGCAAACCGATCGTCTCGGCTTGTGTCGTTGATGAGAAAGCATGGGCGTACGGACGATATCGTTTTCGTGCCGGTTAAGCCGGAATACTCCGGACTGTTCAGCGGCGACACCAGCGCAACAACCTGGCTGATGTCGGATTACACTAAGTTCAGGTACCCTATCTTCGAGATCAATGCATCAATCTTCACCAACAGCGTAGTGGCCGTTGGCGCAGAGTTCCTCGGAATGGTCGAGGCAGGAATGAGGCGGCTGCACGTATGACCAAGATAATTGTAATGTCAGACACCCACCTGGAAAGAAGTCTGCCAGAAAAGCTGGTCGAGCTCGCTAAGGGAGCCGACTTAATTCTACACGCCGGAGATTTCGTCGATAAAGAAGTCTATGACTCACTGGCTGATCTAGGAAGGGTCGAGGCAGTGTGCGGCAATGCTGATTCTCCAGAGCTGAAAATGCTTCTGCCGGAGAGAAAAGTAATCGATGTGGACGGAGTAAGGATCGGGTTAGTTCACATGGCATCACACTCTTCAGGCCCCGGCACTGAAATGCTCGCCAGGGAGATGGAGGTGGACGTCCTTGTCTATGGTCACCTGCACAGGCCGCTGTTAGAGAGGAATAACAAGCTGCTCATCTGTCCTGGAAGCCCAACAGTGCCCCGGATGTCTCCGCCAACTGTTGCGGAGATCGAGATAAAGGACGGAAAGGTCATCGGAAGAATAATGCCGGTTGGAGAGCCGACCTGCGATTACATACGCTATGGGCAATCTCTTGCAAAAAAATAGTTGTAAAAAGTAGTTGTAGGGTGAGAGCTACTTAGGTGGGAATTTCATCGGATCGACTACGAACCAGATCCCCTTGAATCCCTGACCTTTTACGTCACCTGGCAACATGTCCTTTGAGTAATGGTACAACGGCCAGCCCTTGAATGCGGTCTGCTTCATGCCATCCACTCTTGTTATGCTCGTAAAGTCAGAGGCGTTCAGTCCGGTAGGCACAGTGACGTTCTTTGCGTAGAAGGGAGGCCATAGCGTTACACAACCGCCGGAGCAAGTGCTTGTTCCATTGCCGGGGTCCATCTTGAAATAATAGAGCGTGAAACCCGTCTGGTTTACCAGATAAGTTCCCATGGTCTTGTTAGCTGTAGTGTTTATGGTATAGCTGTTAGCCATTTCAGCTACTGCGGCTGTTGCCAACATAGCAACAACCAATACAGAAAGTCCCAATTTAGATTCTTTAGACAAAAAACTCACCCTTATCTAATGAAACTTATAAACTTTTAAGGGTTTCGTCTGTCTGCATTTCGATAAGACTGTGAACCGTTGCGTAAGCTGCCTGCAGATGGTTCATGAATCTACCACAATGCTTCGGGCTGTGAGGTCTGTCAGCATTATGTCCACCAATATGTTATAGACAGATGTCTCACAGAAGCCTTCCAGAACGCCTCAATAACTTTTCCGAAAAATATTAAATAGCGCGCATGGCTATATTAAGTTGGAGTGAGGCAAAATTCATGGACGAGACAAATAAATTCCCCAATCTCCCTGACAGGATCTCCGGACTAGGAGATCTGGCTTACAATCTGTGGTGGTCCTGGCACCCCGAAGGGAGGGGCCTCTTCAAGATGCTCAGCAGGACAGGTTGGTACCTTAGTGCCCATAACCCGGTCAAGATGCTCCGTCAGCTTGACCGGGCAACACTTGAGGCAGCAGCCAAAGATTCTCATTTTCTGAGACATTACGACGCCGTCACGGCTGGTTTCGAAGATGAGATGAGTGAATCAAGCAGCTGGTTCTGCGCTAACGTGGCCGATCCAAAGAGCATAAACATAGCATACTTCTCGGCTGAGTACGGGTTGCATCACGCTCTACCCTTTTACGCCGGCGGCCTGGGATTTCTAGCAGGTGACTTCCTGAAGGAGTGCAGCGACCTGGGGATACCCATGGTCGGCGTGGGGTTCATGTACCCCCAGGGTTACCTGCGCCAGATGATCACCCCGGATGGGTGGCAGGTGGGGGCCTGCGAGATCCTGGACAGGGAGAACGCACCCATCACCAGGGCCCAGGATGGTGATGGAAAGCCCCTGTCGGTCAAGATTCCTGTCATAGATCCGCCGATCTACCTCGAGGCCTGGAAGGTCCAGGTGGGCAGGACATCCCTTTACCTGTTGGACACCTCGAGCGAGGCCAACGATCCCTGGAACCGGTGCATCTCCGACCGGCTTTACACCGGAGACCCCGAACAGCGGCTGAGACAGGAGATAGTTCTCGGGATTGGCGGTGTCAGGATTTTGAAAGCCCTTGGAATAGATTATTCCGTCCTCCACCTGAACGAGGGACACCCAGCTTTTGCCATCCTAGAAAGAATCCGGGAGAAGGTAGAAGGAGGAATCAGTTACCGTGATGCATTCGAGCAGGTCAGAGGAACTACGGTCTTCACGACTCACACGCCTGTGCCTGCTGGCCACGACATCTTCACCTTTCAATTGATGGACAAGTACTTCGGCCCCTACCTTCCGGGCCTGGATCTTGACCGAGAGGAGTTCTTCAAGCTGGGGATGGATCCGAAGAACCCGAGCGGCTTCAACATGACTGCCTTTGCCCTTCGCTCCTCCGGCTATCGCAATGCCGTGAGCAAAAGGCATGGGGAGGTCGCCCGGCGAATGTGGAGGCAGCTCTGGCCTGAACTGCCCGAAGAAAAAGTGCCCATAGATCACATCACCAACGGGATCCACGTCCCAACCTGGATCGATCGACACCTTGGCGACGTCATCCTCAACAAGCATCTTGGCAGAAACTGGCTGGCGGGTCACGACAACCCCCGCATCTGGGAGCTGGTCGACGNNGCCGATCCACGTGTCGTTATGGCATCCGGCATCCTGTTCGACCCACCGGTCCTTACCCTGGGGTTTGCCAGGAGGTTCGCATCATATAAGAGGCCCACTCTGCTTCTTCGGGATGTCGAACGACTGAAGCGGATCGTCAACAATGCCTGGCAGCCAGTTCAAATCATATTCGCCGGAAAGGCACATCAGGACGACCAGCAGAGCAAACAACTCCTGCAGGATGTCTTTAATATCGCCAAAGACCAGGCCTTCGGAGGCAGGATAGCCTTCGTGGAAGATTACGATGAGCTTCTAGCCCAGTACCTGGTTCACGGCGTCGACGTCTGGGTCAATAACCCGCTGCCGCCCATGGAGGCCTCGGGAACCAGCGGGATGAAGGCAGGCATAAACGGCGTTCCCCAACTATCTATCCTTGACGGATGGTGGATAGAAGGTTATAACAGCAAGAACGGCTGGGCATTTGAAGGTGCGCAGGGCCCTGACAGGGACATAAGAGATGCCGCGGCCATCTACGAGATCCTGGAGAAACATGTGGTCCCGTTGTACTACGATGTCGACGACCACGGTATTCCCAGAGGCTGGGTCAAGATGATGAAGGAGACCATAAAGAGGACCGGCCCACACTTCTGCGCCCGGCGGATGGCCAAGGAGTATACGGATAAGTTCTACCGGAAGGCTCTTGATGCTGCAATGGAGTCTCTGCACAGAGGGGTGAAGAAAGATCCGTTTAGCAGGATCTGAAAAGAAGACCGAAAAGAGCCAAATTTATAATTCCTGAGTTAGCGGAGAAGCAGCAAACCCTGGCGGGGGTGCACAATGGGGATGTAAATCTTGGCAGTGGCGCAGCACCCCGTTGCGTTTATTTAGCGCTGCCTTCGCTTAAGGCCACGGGCCCTGAAACATCAACCTATCTCCGGCGTCTGATTGCAGCCGCTAGGGATAAAGCCGCAAGAGCAGCTACAAATAACAGATCGCTGCTCTTCTTAGCGTTCTTTTCGGCAACTATGGTTATAGATCCGTTGGTCACCTTATCGGGCTTGAACCCTTCAACTTGGACCACCTTTAGTTCTGACGTGGCGTTCTTTTGGCCTGCGACGAAGGTCAGGTTGGTCAACCCACATCCTGGAGGAAACGTCACGTTGATCCAGCCGGCTTTTTCATCCGTGTATGATGGGGTTGGGCAAGACCCGAATGCACCCACTGATTTGATCGTTTCGGGGTTGTAGGATATATCCACCATCTTCTCCGAATTTGAGGTAGGAACCTCAAGGGAAACGTTTACCTGACCTCCGGTCTGGGTCGAATTAGAGCCCAAAAACACGCCGTGCATCTCGGGGACTGTTACATTGAAGAACAGTCCATTTACCCTGAGGGCATCGGCTGAATTCTCGATCCTTACCCCCAACTCGTATTTGCCTGGTTTAGCCGGCATTCGAAGAGCGTGGGGCTCCAAGGAATCTATGGAACCCGTTATTGTGTGGTTGGATTTGCTCAGGTTGGACGAGCCGTTGACGGTCTCGTAAAACTTCAGCATGCTCGAACCAGGATTGATCTTTATGTACTGACTCTTCACAGTGCTGTTGGCCAGCATTGAGTCGTAAGTAAATTTGGGCTTCGTCAGGTTGTAGTCAGAACGGGAGACGTAATAAATAACCTTACTGTCTGCGATGCTGGCGATCCTTCCTGAGCCATCGAACCTTATCCCCACCGGCAGTGGGCTACTGGTCTTGTTAAAGTAGAGCAGTCCAGGAATAGGATTCCCGTTCGCATCGAGAATACTGGCGCCGTCATCACTCATCGCCAAGAAGGATGCGTTCCACTGCCAGAAGTAGTTCCACACGTTCTCCGAGCCTATCCCCAAACGGGTGAGGTCTTTAGCGGACACGGTTCTTTCAGACGGGTCGTTTACGTTGACGCTTACACTCACGATATCACCTGCCAGGACCGTCATGGTGAAGTTAGCCTGCCCTGATGAGCTTATGTTCTTGGGGTAATCTATGCCTCCCAGAGCGGGTTTGGGGACCACGCGCTGCACTGTGTACGGGTAGTATCGCAATGTATCGTTGTCAGCGACCCGGATGCTCATTCCGGGCCAGAGATTCACGTTTGAATTACGGCTGAATGTAAGTGTATCATGGTTCCACATGCCTATGATACCAAAGGTTGTTGGAACGATCTCAAGCTCACCTAGTCCCGAGCCCGGTTCAACCGAGAGGATATATTGGTCCGACAGCTGGAAAAGCCCGTCAATCGATGCGAATTTCGTCTTTCCATCGCTGAAGATCTTGTCTACATGCATCATTATAATAGGCATGTCCGTGATGTCGCCGAGGTCCTTTTTGTAAACATAAGTCGAGTTGGATTCGACTATGGAGCTGTCTACAAGCTGTCCGTCCTTAAGGAGCTGAACGAAGATCTTATCATTTGTCACGTCCCTAATGTAGAGCTCGTAACCCTCAGAAAGTGTGTAGTTGCCAGCAACAATCATCCCTCGTATCTCTTTATCTATCAGCACTTTGCCCAGCTCTTGGTGCTCGAGAAGGTTCAACGACTCGCTCTCGTTGGTTGCTCCGATGTTGTAACCCACAAACCACGATTCTCCAAGAAAACTTATTGTATAGTAGTAACCCCAGGGTCTGAAATTAAATTCTTTAGGCTGCATAAACGATACATACTGGAGTGCATTCCAATGCGCTTCTCCATTTATTACCTCTGGCTTTGTAGGCGTGGGGACCGTCCTATCATCGGGGGGAAATAGAGTAAGCGTCTCGCTGCCCAACTTGTCTTCTGGAGAAAAATAGAATCCTGTAAAGTTCTCTGAGTTCCATCTGGCCTGAGCTGTGGACGGATATTGACCCAGCCTGACTGGGACTATTGAGTTGGCACTGAAAACAGGTCCCCTTATAACTTGATTCCCGTAATCATCTATGGCTCCCACAGGATAGTAATAAAGTTTTGTATCATTCACAACAACTAGCATCAACTTGTCGGCTAATGGTACAACAGTGTCCTGGGTCAGTGAAATATCTTTATCGGTTCTAAACACAATCTCCTGATCGGTGAGGTCAACGAGCTCCATATCTCCAAGCGTGTCACCATCTTTCATCATGACAACCGGAGCATCGCTCAACTGGAAGACGCCGTCTATCTCGACGGTTCCATTCTTATCACCGCCAATCGCGTTGGAGACATGAATCAGGATCAAAGGAAGATCGTCTCCATTCTTGAAGGCGTAGGTCCCACCAATCCTTACAACGCCAATAGCCACAGCCGTCTTTCCATTAACGAGGACGAAATTGACATTGCTGTTGTTCGCAGAGACACCGCTGACAGCTAGGATGTAACCCTCCAAAAGCGATAGAGGATGACTGTAGTTCAAGATGTGCGTATTTTTGTCATCGATGAGTATCGCTCTTAGTTCGCCCTTCTCAAGAGCACTCTTGGCATCCGTAAATGAGCTGTCAGGATAACCAGCAAAGTAGCGCTTACCTAAAAAGGCCACTGACTGGTATTTCCCCCAGGGCTTAAACTCGAAATCACTTGACCAGGCACGACTGGTGTAAACTATGTGGCTTTTCTCCGCTGTCCGCCCTTGCACATCAACCGAGAGCTGCTCGCCTCCGACATCCTTGTCAAGATCATAATAAAACCAGCCGAAGTCGTGGGCATTCCAAGTGCTGCTGTTGTTAGTCACGTATCCTCTCACGAGGGCAGCCTCTGTGGAAGGCGCTTGAGCTATACAAGGCTGTACGATAAATATGGCCAAGACAAAGACAAGAGCTACAAGGTCGAGCCGTTCTCGGGAAATCATTTACCTCCATTCATCATAAGACGAAACATAGCATACCTGATAACTCACATTTGGATAAGCTGTATATCCTATGGCGTGGTCTTAAGCTCTCCGGAGTCAATTGATGTCACCCATTAAGCACGTTGCCATATATGGCAAAGGCGGGATCGGCAAGTCCTGCACCGCCTCTAACATCGCAGCAGCCTGCGCCGAAGACGGGCACAGGGTTCTGGTCGTAGGCTGCGACCCGAAGAGCGATTCGACCATAACTCTTGTGGGCCGCAGGATCCCTACCATGATGGACCTAATCCAGCGGGGCGGAGAGATCGCAGAATCGGATGTCGTCTTCAAGGGATATAAGGGCGTAAGGTGCATCGAGGTGGGAGGACCGGAGCCGGGAGTTGGCTGCGCCGGTCGAGGAATCATTGTGGCCATACAGTTCTTGCGCAAAGTCTCTACGGCAATGGACGATGTGGATCTAGTGCTGTACGATGTGCCCGGCGACATAGTCTGCGGCGGATTTTCGGCACCCATAAGAAAAGGCTTAGTCAGCCAGGCTTATATTATAACCTCAGGAGAATATATGCCCCTGTACGCGGCCAACAACATCTGCCGAGGCTTGCGCCGCCTTGGGACACCGCTGGCCGGTGTTATATGCAACTCGCGAGAAGCCCAGGGGGAGAGGGAGATCGTCGAGAGCTTCGCCAGAGAACTGGACAACCGGATGGTGGCCTTCATACCCAAGGACCCTCTGGTCCAGGAGTGCGAACGAAGGGGCGTCACCGTCATAGAGGGCAAACCCGACTCGGAGATCGCCGGGATCTATCGCAAGCTTGCCGAGGCTTTCATGGGCGAGATGGTGCCAAGGATTCCCCAGCCCATTAGCGATGAGAGACTCAGGGAGCTGTCAAGGGCATGAACTCAGGACACGTCCCGCGAGTACTACTGGCAGGAGACAGAAGCTCCAGCGGCAAGACCACCATAGTGGCTGGTCTGCTCTCCGCCCTGCGTAGCCGCGGCCTCCGTGTCCAGCCATTCAAGGTTGCGATGGATTACATCGACCCTTCCTATCATAGCTGGATCACTGGAAGGCCGTGCCGAAACCTGGACGGCTACCTCATGCCCGAGAGGACGGTTAACGAGGTCTATTCCCATGCAGCGGATGACGCAGACGTTTCGGTGATCGAAGGGGTGCGCGGCCTTTACGAAGGATACGAGGGCGACCTCGGATCGACTGCCCAGATCGCCAAGATCCTGAAGGCCCCTGTGATCTTCGTTGTGGACGCCAGGTCCATAACCCGTTCGGCTGCAGCTCTTGTCAAGGGCTACATGGACTTCGATCCTCTGGTCAACATAAAGGGGGTCATCCTGAACAAAGTGGGCAGTGAGCGGCACGCCCGGAAGGCGAGAGAAGAGATCGAGCGGTACGCAGGCGTGGAGGTCGTGGGCATCATACCCAGGGACGAGTCCATGCACCTTGCCATGCGACATCTGGGATTGGTGCCGATGCTTGAAGGCGAGGCCAGGCACGATGGGTTTGTCCAGCGGCTGGACAGAATACGCGAGATCGTGGAGGAAGGCCTGGACATCGACCGTATCCTCGATATTGCTGCCCAGGCCGAGCCCCTGGAAGCTCCAGAGCCTGATCTCTACAGGAGAAACGAACAAGGCTTGGGCTTGAAGATCGGCGTAGCCCTGGACGAGGCCTTCAACTTCTACTACCGGGACAACCTGGAGCTGATGGAGTTCGCAGGCGCACAGGTCGTTCCCTTCAGCCCTGTGCACGACAAAGAGCTTCCGCAGGTGGACGGCCTTTACATAGGCGGAGGGTATCCGGAGCTGTACGCTGCTGAGCTGTCGCGAAACTCTTCCATGCTCGCGTCCATCAAGCGTGCACATGAAAGAGGGCTTCCGATCTACGCAGAGTGCGGCGGACTGATGTACCTGGCCAGGGAGATCGATTGGGATGGTGAGCGGCATGACATGGTCGGCCTGGTTCCTGGATCGGTCCGCAAGGGCCAGATCCGGGTGGTAAGCTACGTCTCAGGAACGCTCTCTCGCGACTGCCTTCTCGGGCCCGCAGGATCGCGCCTCCTGGGCCACGAGTTCCACCATTCCGAGCTTGTAATGGATGAGAGAGAGTTGGTCGAGTACGCCATTACGCTTGACCGCGGCACGGGCATCCGGAGTAGTCTCGACGGGGTCGTAGAGAACAACATGTTGGCCAGCTACTCCCACCTGCACGCTGCTTCTTACAGAGGCTTCCCTTCCAATTTTCTTCTGACCTGCACAAGAGCTAAATAAATTGCAGCCCAACTCCAGGGTGGTGATGTAATGGTAAAGATGCCTGCGGAAGTTAGGGAGACCCTGGAGAAGCAAAAGCCTGTGCCTATCGCAACAGCCAGCAAGAGCGGAGTTCCAAACGTTATCTTCGTGGGACTCTTGAAGATCATCGACGACGAGACTCTGATGATCGCTGACAACTTCTTCAACAAGACCGCAGCCAATCTGATGGATAATCCAAAGATTTCCATATTATGCTACAGTTCTGATACCAAGAAGTCCTTCCAGATCAAGGGCAATGTCACCCTCTGCAAGGAAGGCGAGAACTTCGATCAGATGAGAAAGTGGGTGCACGGCGTCAACGAGAAGCTGCCTGCCAAGGGCTGCGTCATGGTCAAGATCACCGAGATCTACAACGCCATGTGGGGACCGGCGGCGGGGAAACAGATAACCTAAGAGTTTTTCATAACAAGGGAGATTTAGTGAAAGGTGGAAGCAGTTTCCTGCTTCCACCTCTTGGCCTTGATGGAGCGAAATATGAACCACGATCTTCTATCCAGGCATTAATCGTTTGTGGACAGTTGAAAACGGGGTCGATGATTTGACTTAATGTTTCCATAAAAAGTAGGGGATATTATGTTAAAACACACTGAAATAGCTGTTAGCAATGGGAGTTTGCATATGGTGGAAGCTGGCCTTCCCCAAAAGTCTGCAGTGTTATTTCTCCATGGCTGGCCAGAAAATTGGCGTGCGTTTGAGAGTGTCGTGAAGCTTGCAGATGAGCACGTTTATGCCCTTGCGGTGGATCTCCCTGGCATAGGTAATTCTAAAATGGGAAATGCTCCAAGTACCATGCGTGATATAGCAGACTGTATTCATGAATTCGTGGAGAAAATGGGACTCAAGCATCTTACACTAGTTGGCCATGATGTTGGCGGACAAATCGTTTATTCGTATATCCATAGCTATGCTAACGAACTTAATGGGGCAGTTATTATGAATGTCGTTATCCCTGGTGTCAAACCATGGGAAGACGTGATTCGAAATCCTTATATATGGCACTTTGGATTCCATGCTATTCGGAATTTGCCGGAAATACTTGTAACAGGCAAGGAACGTCCATACTTTGATTACTTTTATGATACAATTTCCACACATCCCGAAAGGATCACTGATGATGTGCGCAATAGCTATGTTCAGGCTTATTCTACACCGTCCGCACTAAGCACAGGTTTCAATTGGTATCGAGCTTTTGGACAGGATGCGAAATACAACATGGAGAATATCGGCAGTGGAATACAGATCGAAACGCCACTCCTTTACCTGCGCGGTGAACGCGAAGGAGGCAACATAGAACAGTATGTCGTTGGTCTCAAGGAGTCAGGCATTGAAAACGTGCAAAGCTCCGCAATACCCGATAGCGGTCATTTTGCCCCAGAAGAGCAACCAGAGGAGGTTTGGAAGCGAATCGCTACCTTCTTGGAAAATTGATAGAAACCTCGAACAATCCCAATGGTGCCCTCAAGAGCTTTGGATTGTAAATATTCAACAAAGACCAAAAGCTCTTGCTCTAGGACTTAAAGAATCATCGTCATCATATCCCATCCCGCCAACACCGGAGCTCCGGAAAGCTCGCTCACCTCCAGTGCCATATCCTCCTCGCATCCTAGCGCCTGAGGATAGAAATGAGTGAGCACCACGCGGTTGACGTTCTTTAGCAATCGACCCAGCTTTTTGGGCGTTGTGTGGTTCGTCACATCGAAGGGCTCAGGAAAGGAGCATTCGTGTATCAGCAGATCCGCCCCTTCTGCCAACGCTGCCACGCGCGGCGATGGCTCTGTATCTCCCGAATAGACCAGGACATTCTCCTCCGCCTCGATCCGATAAGCCAGGGCGGTGACGCTGAGCTTTGCCTCCTCGGCGAAGATGTCAAACCCCTGCACAGAGAAGTCGTCCATGGGCCGCACTTCATGCACCGTCACCTGCATCTTTTCCAGGTAGGGGAAGGCGCTGTGCAGAGTTTCGAGCCACGTCGCTGTCCCGACGGGCCCATAGACCTCCAACCCTGGAAGCCGTCGCAGGTATCGGGCATTGGCCAGAGCAAGCAGATCCGAGACGTGGTCCAAGTGGAGGTGAGTCAGCAGGACCGTATCCAGATTCTCAACATCGATGCCTGCCTCATCCAGCCGTAGAAGTGTTCCTGCTCCGCAGTCCAGGAGCAGCGGCCTTTCTGTCTCGACAAGGATCGCCGCCTGCGATCGGCCCGGCTGGGGAATGCCGACACCCGTCCCGAGAAGTGTGACCTTTGTGCTCATGTCTAAGACCTATTACGCGAGGTTCATAATATGCTGACCGGTTGGGTTAAGTAGCTAAAAATGGTCTGGTATGCCAAGAACCCCATCAATAAATTTCAAGGTGATTTAGTGCATAAGAGCATCGTCAAAGATCCCGGGCTTGCCGAGGCCGGTGAGAAGAGGATCGAGTGGGCCAGGCGCCATATGCCCGTCCTGGAGAGCGTCAAAGCCGAGTTCGAAAAGGAAAAGCCATTGAAGGGCGCAAGGATCGTGGCTTGCCTGCACGTCACAGTGGAGACAGCCAACCTGATCACAACCCTTGTGGCTGGCGGGGCGGAGATCGCCGTCACCGGCTCAAACCCCCTCTCCACGCAGGATGAGGTGGCCGCCGCCCTGGCTGCCCGCGGGCTGCATGTCTACGCCTTCCGGGGAGAGAACGATCAGGAGTACTACGACTGCATCAAGAAAGCCCTGGAAATCAAGCCCAACGTGACTCTGGACGACGGAGCAGACACCATAGCCATCGTCCACAAAGAGCAACCAGAGCTTGCGGCGCAGATGTTCGGCGGCTGCGAGGAGACGACGACCGGAGTGGTTCGCCTGCGGGCCATGGCTGCGGACAACGCCCTGCTCTATCCCGTCATAGCTGTAAACGACGCCGAGACAAAGATGATGTTCGACAACAGGTACGGCACGGGCCAGAGCACCCTTCATGGAATAATGCAAGCTACGAACTTCCTTTTCGCTGGCAAGACCGTCGTTGTTGGCGGCTACGGCTGGTGCGGCCGCGGCTTTGCCATGCGGGCCAAGGGGCTAGGGGCAAACGTCATAGTGGTAGAGATCGAGCCGCGCAAGGCCCTGGAAGCTGCCATGGACGGCTACCGGGTCATGCCCATGCTGGAAGCAGCTCCGCTGGGAGACCTCTTCGTGACCTTAACAGGCGACATTAACGTCATCCGAAGGGAACACTTCGAGCTGATGAAGGACCAGGCAATCCTCGCCAACAGCGGCCACTTCAACGTTGAGATCGATATACCTGCACTGGAGAAGCTGGCTGTGTCTAAGACGGACGTGCAGAACAACGTGGCCGAGTACAGGCTCAAAGACGGAAGACGGCTGTACCTCCTGGCAGAAGGCCGGCTTATCAACCTGGCAGCAGCCTACGGCCACCCACCCGAGGTCATGGATATGTCCTTCGCCAATCAGGCGCTGGCCGTGCGCTACATTGTGGAGCATGGGCGAGGCCTGGAGAAAAAGGTGTACGCAGTGCCTGTAGAGATCGACCGAAGAGTGGCTGAGCTCAAACTGGCCTCGATGGGCCTGAAGACCGAGAAATTAACGCCTGAGCAGGACAAGTACCTGCATAGCTGGCAGACGGGAACCTGAACCATTGGGGTGTTAAACCTTGGATCTCAAACGAGAGTACATCGAAGCCTACCTGCGTGAATTAGTCGACCAGGACCTAGAGCTGCAAAGCCTGCGCAGAATGGGCGAGACAATACCAACGACGGAGGACGTCAAAGGCTTCGGGTACGGTGCCCCTCTGCTCGTAGAGTACGTCTCCGGAGGCAAAAAGGGCTCTGCGGTGCTCTCCACTATGCGGGTCCAGCACGGCTTCGGCCACGACCACTTTTCGGATCGTGCCAGGATTTTGATCTGGCAGAACGCCACCTTCGGCAAGCTACCTAATCACGTGCCATCCCTGGACGTCGGCTACTTCACCGATGAAGGACGACTGGTCTCTTCCGGGGAAGCCAAAGAGTACTTCCTATTGATGGAGAAGGTTGAGGGCAAGGAGTACTTCTTCGACCTGGAGAGGGTCAAAGAGGAGGGAGCGACCGATCTGGACTACAAAAGGGTCACCGCCCTGGCTGATTACCTGGCAGACATCCACTCGGTCAAGAAGGACTGTGCTCCCCTCTACCTACGCAAGATCAGGGAGATTGTGGGAGATGGCGAGTGCATCTTCGGTATATTGGACGACTACCCTGAGAACCCAGCCTTTCTAGATCCCGGCGAACTGGTCGATGTGGAGAAGCTCTGCGTGGAGTGGCGCTGGAAGCTGAGGAGCAGGACTGAGCGGCTCTGCCAGGTCCACGGCGATTTCCACCCCTGGAACGTCATGTTCCGTGAAGGCACTGACTTCACAGTCCTGGACAGGTCCAGAGGCGAATGGGGCGACGCGGCAGACGATATAACTGCCATGGCCATGAACTACATCTTCTATTCCGTCCAGAAGAGCTTCCGTCTCTCAGGCGACTTGAAAGACCTCTTCGAGCTGTTCTTCGAGAGATACCTGGAGAAAACCGGAGACGATGCTCTCCTGGAGGTCATTGCTCCCTTCTTTGCCTTCCGAGCCATGGTTGTGGCCAGCCCCACCTGGTATCCCCTGCTCAACGATGATGTCAGAAGAACTCTCTTCAACTTCATGGAGAACGTCCTGGGTTCTGAGATATTCAACTACAGAGATGTGAACAGCTACTTAGATTGAAATCGCGGCTTAACATGGCCCGCACCTACGCCTTCGAGCTCTCCGGGGAGCACGATACCCTACCCCGGAGCGAAGCTTTAGCCCTTCTGCATGTCTACTCCAGAGGCTTCAGAGAACTGTGCTGCCTGGACCAGTGCCTGGTAGTGGAAGCTGAGGATCTGGATGCGCGGACATTAGGCTCGCGGCTTGCCATGACCCACAGGATAATAGAGGTCCTCACCATCTGCGATGCCCGCCTGGATTCGCTGGCTGATGCGGCAATGAGCATAGGGATTCCCGACAAGGTTTATAGGGTCAGGGCCAGAAAAGTCAAAAATGCGCATTTACATGGCGATCAAGTGGAGCGCGAGGTTGGACGGGCTCTTTACAAGCGGGGATACAAAGCGGATCTCGCCAACCCAGAGATGGAGTTACGAGCCATTATAACAGGCAACAAAGTCGTCCTGGGCATTGAGGTGGTCCGTGCAAAACGTTGTGAATTTGAAGACAGGCGTCCTCACTTCAAGGCGTTTTTCTATCCTGGCGTGCTGATGCCAAGGATGGCCAGGGCGTTGGTCAACATCTCCCAGGCAAAGGAGGACGATCTTCTATTAGATCCCTTCTCGGGCACAGGAGGGATACTAGTCGAAGCCTGTCTAGTCGGCATAAGGTGCATAGGAGTAGATGTTCAAAATAAGCTGGTTCGAGGAGCCAAAGTTAACGTAGAGGCGTTGGATTGCACACTAATAGTAGGCGATGCCAGGCGTTTGCCTTTCAGGGACTGCTCAGTGGATAACGCAGTCCTTGACACACCTTACGGCAGATCGGCTCTAATAAAGGCAGAGTCCAAGGAGGAACTCTTGGACAACAGCCTAGCCGAACTTCACAGGGTTTTGAAGCCAGGGCGACGAATAGTAGTTGTTGCTGAGAGGCAGATAGAAGATCACATAACCGGTGCAAATTTCGCGGTGAGAGAAATTCATACAGATCGCGTTCACAGGAGCCTTACGAGGCATATCTTTGTCTGTATGAAACCATAAATGAGGTGTGTTAATTAGCGCAACATCTTTTGAGGGGAGGAGGTTATTAAATTCACTTACGTATTTTCACTAAGGTGGGTTAGATAGAGTTAGGGCTAGAAGATATGAACTAATTGCTTGAAACGCGCAAGATATTAACCATTGCCAATATGCAAGGCTGACCGATTCCTTGCTTTGCTATTGACTATTGCACACGGGCTTTGCTCCAAGTCTCTTCTATAATGAAAACTCTCTTCGAATTGTTTTAAAACTTTCCAACAACTCTGTGCCCTTGCCAGTGGTTTCGTATATTTTATTTTGTCCTTCTTTAATATCTATCATGCCATTTTTCGTTAATAGTTCAATGTATGGATTTACAGTTTTAAAATTGAGATTTGCCTGATATACGATTTTGGTCTTGGTAGCTCCTTTGGAGCAGATCCCCAATATCTGTGTTATGATTACATCCCTACTTCTTTTCATAAATATCCCTCGTGAACACCAAATTCCTCGTCTTACACATCTATCCATTCGTTTGCTTGATTGGGTCCATTTTGCCCCAATTCAGCAATCTTGTTTAGATTCAAAACGCCATATAAATTTATCGGATCAATGATACTGAAAAAGTATCTGTAATAACTAAAAAAGTTTGAACATTTACCATGTTTAATTAATTTTCGAGGTCGATAATCGACTTATAGCCTAAAAAATAGTATTAAAATAATTTTTTATATATTTAATTTATGAGCATGTATAATCAGTATGATCTTCGCGAAACTAGTGAGCGTTAATAGGCATATGTGAGAGTCTACAAATCTGCAACCCATCATATATGGGAGGGGCATCATGCTTAGGTTCTAGGCAAGAAAGATGAAATATTATTACTAATCAAATGAGGCTTTCGAAAAAGTCGTCGATCGAAACTATTATATACTATTAATACTATATTAAATGTTATATGATGACTCTCATTGATTTTGCTATGAGAACGGAGTATGCTCGGTTTAAATCACTCCGAGACGATCTGTGTGAGATCGGGTCACCGATCGATTGGGAACGGAGCCATTGTTGTATAAAAATAAAACTAGTTTAGGAGGTCGCCCGAACATCGATATTGTGATTATGATTAAGATGCTCGTACTTCAGCATTGGTTTAGCTTATCGGATCCTGAACTGGAATGGCAGGTAGCCGATAGAATTTCATTCCGTATTTTCCTTGACACTACAGAAGTGGTTCCCGATTTCAGTACTGTTTGGCTATTCCGCGAGCGCTTGATCAAGAGCGGCAGATTCGAGGATCTTTGGAGAGAGCTTCAGAGGCAGATAGATGAGAAAGGGTTTATCGTAAANNAACATCCGATCCAGGCCAAAAGAAGAAAAAGAAAGATCAAGAGAGTGAATGCAAAAAGGAGGATCAAGATTTAGAAGCTATCAGGACGAACCAGGTTCAAGAATTTGATAAAGGGTTACTTGATATTTCAATTAATATTATTAATAGCCAGGCCAAACCAATGAAACCTGATGAAGAGCCCATAAATGAAGGAAGCTGGGCAAAAAANNNCGTTAAAACCTTCTTCGGTTATAAAGGTCATATTCTAATCGATACCAAGCACCACTTGATCAGGAATGTCGAGACTACAACTGCGTCTGTACACGATAGTCGAGTAGACCTTGGAATCGAAGGGCTACCACGTTACGCCGACAAGGGGTATGATGGTGCCAAGACTCGAGGATTTGATGCAGCCATGAAAAAAGCTACAAGAGG
>PMNG01000180.1:0-888 GCA_003162615.1 Methanothrix sp.
GAGATTCCCAATCTCAATCCCAACGAAAAGATGGTCCATATGGCCTTCAGAGCATCGAATGTTGACTTCCTCAACCTGATGCAGAAATGCCCCAGGCTTAGAACGATCCAGGTACCCCCTTCTTATATGAAGACAATGTCCAACGCCATCAAGGTATTCCTGGAAATGCAGGGTATTGATCTCCTGGGAGGAGACGTATGGGGCCACAGAAAAGACCTGGATGAGTACTACACGGTAGAGGACTCTACCATCGAGGAGATTCGTACTCTGACAGCCAATGGTGCAACTGCCGACGATGTGGCAAACCAGATCCAAGCGAAGACAAGAATTGGATCGGATTTGATCAAGTACATTGCCAAGACCAAGATAACCGCCTGAGTCTCGATACCTTGAGCCAGACATAGATCTGGCCCGTCAACTTTTTTGCGTCTCTTCGGTCATCTCCTGCACTGCCTACTTGTGTTGTACCACGTCTTCATATACGCTCAAATCAAAATCACAATTGTATCATTCAGATACAGGAGGTAAATATACGACTAGACAATTGATCGTGTTGGGAATTCTAGTCATTGCTTTGGTAGGCATGGCCGGTGCAGCCAACTACATGTATGAGAAGGCGTCAGTGAAAGGCGTCGGATACAAGAACGTAGAGATGATCGTTTCGACCCAGGAGGGCTTTAACGGAGCCAAGCTGGTGGAGAAAGAATCCGGGTCCGGTAACGTAATTACCGAGAGGACTGAGCTTGAGGCAGAGAGGCAAATTAACGTAAATCTCGCTGGGTGCCAACAATCAGGTAACATTCAATCGTGCCCGTGGGATTACATCAACTTCACCAAGGAAGCTGAGTTCGAGTACATGCCAGTAAGCTATCAGACCGGAACATACGA
>PMNG01000180.1:1020-3446 GCA_003162615.1 Methanothrix sp.
ACTGGCTGCCGTGCGTGTGAATTTAGATCACAGCCCACTTCCTTTTTTTTGCTACGCGGCCGATTGGATTGTGTGGCCTAGTTTCCTAATTGTTGCATGGTGGGTATTAATTGGAAAAACATGGGCCGTTTAAAGCTGTTTTCCCTACCAGTAATCGCAGTGGTAACCGATTTTGTACTATTTATACAGTATATTAATATAATAAATCTATTATAAGGTGGCGTTATGACCTTTGTGATGGGTTATTGGCACGGCGCAGATAGGTCTGCTTCGCGCCGGTTTGCAGAACCAATATCATATAAGACATATGCACGAAATCCTCCAAACCCACATATATACGTTCTTTTGGAGAAAACCCTGCATATGTCCTTATAGATAGCGATTTTCTGGCAGAGATGCCGACATGAAGTAGTTGTCCAGATCTGATCGGATCATCTTTGCTTTCGTTCCAGCGGATCTGGCTACTCTGCTTTTAGGTTAAATGAGCGTCTTATCGCCTTCTTCATAATTTCTTTCACTCGCTCGTCGAACTTGTCCTTATCGATTCTTATCACCACCATACCTCAACACCTCTTCTTCCGCCATTGTCTGCTGCTTGGCTGCCTTGCTGCCCTTCTCCAATTGTTCGTACCGCCACTGCTTAAAGTCACTTCAAGGATTCTGCCGTTTCCCTCAGCGCCTCCGTCATGCTCATGGCCACGGGCTTCTTTGGCTTCTCCTCTTTCACCTATGCAACTTTCCCTATGATCCCGGATTTGAATGTCGATCATAGCCTGTTGAAGTTAGTAATTTATAAATAATCCATAATTATTTATAGTAACTAAATTATCTAATTATTTTGATCATAGGTAGCCTGTGGATCTCAAGGATTAAATGTAGGTGCTATAATAAACTTTTTAAAGTTAGCAGCAGAATGAGGATCGACATAGGAGGAAATCGATGCATAACATGTTAAGCAGATTAATGACGAGAAGCTTAATTACAGTATTAGGATTTGTGGTATTGTTTGCGATGATATTGCCAGCCGGAGCAAATGAGGTTCGTGGCCAGGTTACTAATCTCGGAGTTCCGGAATTCACTTGGAACAATGTCAGCTTCCCCGGTTTCTATTATGATTTGGACAACAACCTCGGAGCGGAGCAGCTTACATTTAGGCTGTCAAATGTTGGTATGGATAAAAATGCTGCAACACTCAGTGACCAGCCAGACGCTAATGGCAACAGGGGCATAACCTATTCAACCCAGGCCCAGCCCTTGGGCTTCTCTTTCGCGCCTTGGGGCCAATATGATGTTATTGGTTTCCTCGGGGATGAGTACTTCGTCGCATACGATCCCACAGTTACCTCTGACGTAAGCAACGCTGACGAATCTGTACCATTCCTCTACGATACATCCAAGAATAGGAACCTGATGACCGACGACCAGATCAGTAAGATCCTGGAGGATAATGACACCGAACAGACTATTACCTCTGTCAATCCACTTAAACTGGAAGAAGGCTATCAGTTGGCCATCAAATCCGTTGATTTGAAAGGGAACAAAGCCAACCTAGAATTGTCCAAGAACGGCCAAGTCGTCGACAATCAAGTCGTCCAGCCGTCCATTATCAACTCCAAGATGAAAGACCAGACCTACTACTACAAGACCAACATCGGAGGCACCGGGGATATTATCCAGATAGCAGTCCATTTCAAGAATGCTTACGCAGGCTCAGATACCAACATTGCGACCGTCGATGGGGAGTTCCAGATATCCGATAATGTAACTACGCTAAGGTCCTCCCAGCAATTCGGCAAGATGTCCATCAAAACCGTCAACTCAACCGACATGACCATCACAATGGACAACAAGGACAACCAGGTTACCCTGAGCAAGAACAAGGACATTTCGCTAATGGGCAAAATCCATATTATGACAGCTGATCAGGACCCAATAGATGCCGCGAACCCGCTTAGGTACTACCTCTATTCAGAAGAGCCGTGTTCTTGATGAGGTGATCATTCTAATCCATTTTTTAGAGAAGTTCGGACTTCTCTGGACAGGTACGTAAGGATCAAAATTATGTATGAGCTTGATTGATACCTTGACAGGTCACTTCAAGGATTCCGTTGTCTCTCTCAGCGCCTCCATCATGCTCTCGGCCACAGGCTTCTTTGGCATCTTCACCGATTCGCCTGCGCAACCTATCCCTTCATCTTGATGTAATCAGGGCCTAAATCCTTTCCTCGTAGCCATCGTGGTACACTCTGAGTCCAGGTCCCTCGTCATCTTGTCCACGATCTTGGTCATCCAGGCCAGCTCCTCTTCACCAGCCTAAGGCATATCCCTTAGCTCTTCATCGGCTATGATGGAGCCTCTATGCTGAGACAAGCTTTGTGGTTTTTATTGTTGTCATTTTCCTAGAAATTGTTGTTCTAATTTCCCAG
>PMNG01000169.1:0-10594 GCA_003162615.1 Methanothrix sp.
CCGCACGTCTGACATTTAACAGTGCTTTCTTGAGTCATGTCTATACTTTATACGTTCTTTATGGTTAATAGAGTATCTCTCAGAACAGTCCCAGTCAATCCTACGAGATTCTTAGTTCGACTTCGAGCGGATACGCCCGGTACGATATCGATGTTACAGTTATAAATCGTCATATCGCGATAAGTTCATATCTAGATATGTAGTTAGTATATTTCGTCACAACTCAAAAATCCGTCTCGGACTCGCGCATAAAGATCCTGAGCGCCTTATCCGATCCACTCGGCTTGAGCTGCTGGAATGTTTATCCAGGGCGAGCGCTGCGTCTGCGAGATTCTACCGCGTTCCAAAGATCTCAATCCACCATATCCAAACATCCTCTACCAAGTAGATCTCGTCGACGCAAGGCAGAAGGACAAGAGGACAGTTTATAAAATAAAAGATCATAAATATTTGACGTGATCAGAATGGCGGACAGCATGACTCTGATGAGATATCTGAGCTTGTCGAGGGGGAAAAGAGCCTGGAAAAATCTCTGTTAAACTAGGATATCATGGTTACATATACAATCGTGGTGGCCCTGCAAGCAGGGCTCACAACATTGCTGGGATATCTCTCAGCTCACGTCTTAACCTGCCTGATACCAGCATTTTTCATAGCTGGAGCCATAGCAGCTCTCCTCAAGACGGAAATGGTGCTTAAGTACTTCGGAAAAGATGCTCCCAAGTGGCTGTGTTATAGCGTGGCAGCTACATCCGGAACAATACTGGCGGTCTGTAGCTGTACTATACTGCCCATGTTCGCAGGAATAGAAAAGAAGGGTGCAGGAATCGGTCCCGCAACAGCATTCCTTTTCTCGGGTCCGGCCATAAACCTCCTGGCCATAGTTCTCACTGCCAGAGTTCTGGGCTTGGATATAGGAATTGCCAGAGCATTAGCCGCGGTGTCCATGGCAGTTGTCATCGGCCTGATTATGGCTGCCATATTCGAGAGAAGCCCCCAGAAATGCGATATCTCACCTGGCAATGCGCCAGTTCAAGCTGCCCAAGCGACTACTGAGCCCCATAATGGTGGTAAAACTGAGCGCATATCTGTTCTATTCATGGCGCTTCTGATTGGCGTGCTGCTATCCGCCACATCTTCCTTGCAGTTCGCGCTGAAATGGACGATAGTCGCTGCATTCATAGCGGCTGCAGCTTATGTCCTGATGAGATATTTCTCCTCCGAGGAGAAGAGCGCCTTCTTCAGCGAGACCTGGTCTCTGACCAAGAAGATCTTTCCCCTACTGGTGGTTGGAACCTTCATAACGGGCGTTATCGGTTATTTTATGCCCACCGAGCTGCTCAGGACCTATTTAGGCTCGAACGGCTTCCTATCGTGCTTTATTGCTTCTGTCGTAGGCGCTCTGCTCTACATGCCTACTTTGCTGGAGATACCAATCGTTGGAACTCTGTTCGGGTACAGCACAGGAGTAACCGCCCCAGGTCCGGCGCTATCTCTGCTCCTATCCGGGCCATCGCTGAGCCTACCGAGCATGATAGTGATCATGAGAGTAATCGGCTTTAAGAAAGGTGGTGTTTACATCAGCCTGGTTGTGATAGTCTCCACTCTTGTGGGCATGCTCTACGGAGCAATAGTAGGTATGAATATTGGATAATAGCATCAGGGGTGAATAAAATGGTGAAGATAGAAGTCTTAGGAACGGGTTGTGCCAAGTGCAAGAGCTTGACAAAGAACGTAGAGAAGGCAGTTCAGGAACTCGGCATCATGGCCGAGATTGTGAAGGTGGACAGCATCGAGGAGATCATGAACCGCGGAGTAATGATGACCCCCGCCCTTTTCATCGATGGCGAATCCAAGATGATGGGCAGGACTGCCACCGTAGAAGAGATAAAGAAAATGCTGAAGAAATGAGGCAGGATCATGGAAGAGAAAACGAAGTGTCTGTGTTGCTCCTCGGATGTGCGCGTCGTGGCCTGTTCAGGAGCCTCAAATGTGGGGCAAATCGCAAACCAGGCTGCATTAGAGCTGGCAAAAGCTAAGGTGGCCGGATTCTTCTGCCTGGCAGGAGTTGGAGCTCATATCAAAGGAATGGTCAAATCCGCAAAAGAAGCGGATCTGATGGTAGCCATAGACGGATGTCCTGTGCAATGTGCCGCGAAGACTTTGCAGCAAGCCGAGATCGAGCCTGCCATACAGGTAATTGTAACGGAGCTTGGGATTGAGAAGTCTCATGATATTGCCCTTGATGAAAAGATCTGCTCAAAAGTTATAGAAAAGGTAAAAGAAGAGCTAGCTGCCTGAGGCCCAGGTGGAATGCAATGGGTTTTGCTAAAATCGAAACTAAGGCTGCTACATTTCAAGACACGAAGCTCGATTGGTAAATCTCAATTGCCCATTAAACCTTGCCTCAATCTGCCTTTGCGAAGATAGTAAGCACTACCAAAGATCAACCCTGCTACACCAGCTATCCACGATTCAGGGGATATGAAGAACAAGAAGACCAATAATCCAAGGCACGAGGCTGAGCCCAACATTGGCACCGTCTTTTCGCGGACCCCATTTTTAGACCTCAGCCTCAGATCGGAGAGGTTGGCAAGAGCGTAATAGACGAGCTGGCCGAAGGTGCTCAACGCAACCACCCTGGTCATGTCCAAGGAGAGTGCCAGAAGGGCCATCACTATTCCCGAGATCCATATTGCATAGTATGGCGTGTTGTATTTTGGATGCAATTTACTCAAGGCACTTGGCAGAGCGCTTCTGCGAGCCATTGCATAGGCCTCGCGCGAGACTCCAAGTATAGACGTGAGCAAGACACTGGCAGTGGCCATGAGGCCCCCGACAGTGACTAGGTAGACTGCGGTCGAGCTTCCCGTTACACTTATCGCCTTCGAATGGGGCGAGGTAGAGCTGGAGAGCCCAGCTGCCCCCACTAGCCCTACGGCCACAACTCCTATGAGCAAGTAGAAGATCGTGGAAATAAGCAGCGATAGCAGTATCGCTCTCGGGACCGTATGCTCTGCATCCTTCACCTCTTCAGCCACCACAGAGACCCTTGCAAAGCCGCCGTAAGCGAAGAATATGTAGCAAGCGCCGTACATTATGCCTCCATAGGACGGAATAAATGGCCTGAAGTTCCCGGCCTTCATATATCCCAAACCGAGGATGATGAAGAAGGTCAGTATGATGAGCTTTGACCCAACCAGGACGTTATTCAGGGCTGCAGACCGCTTAATCCCGATATGGTTCAGGACTGTAAAGCCAGGCAAAGCAGAGCCGCGATAGGCTTAGGTTGCAGAACTGGAAAAAGAGACGTGAAGTAGTAAGCAAATCCCAAGGAGACTGCTGCGCCTCCGAAGATGTTGCCGAGCATCCACATCCAGCCCGCCGTGAAACCGGCAAAGGGAGAGATGAGCCTGTACGAGAACTCATAAACGCTTCCCTCTCTGGGAAGCCAGGCGCTCAGCTCTGCGAAACTCAAGGCTGTGAGGAGGGAGACGACGGCCGCTATCAACATGGATATCAACAAGGCAGGTCCAGCCATTCCCGCCACTATGCCGGTCACGACGAAGATTCCGGCTCCGATGATGGCTCCGACACTTATGGCTGTGGCATCGAGCAAACCGAGAGTAGGCTTCAGCTTGAGGCGTTTGTCTTCCATGCTCCTTTCCGCTTGCTGAGTCTGGAAAAAAGAATACTAGTTGCACTTATCAACTAGCGTCTCGAAGCAATCCATACAGATCACTTTTCCACATGCAGTCCTGCCCTTTATCTCCATGAATCCCTCTTTGCATTCTTCGCACGTTAGGGTTGGATAGATTCTGGCCTTCTCGGGCTCCGGAAGGTTCACAGATCTTATCGATAACAGCTCGTCGTCGTTTGCATTTAGTATGTACTGAATATAGCTCTGCCTCAAGCCTTCAAGTTCTTTCTGTTCCTCGCCTGTGAGCTGATTTTTCGACCGCTTTTCCTGTAATTCGCCCATGCGCTTGGGCATTTCACCCTTGAAGTAGATTCTCAGGGCCTTGCTGTCACCCCTGCAATAAAAGGTGAAAACCTGCTTTCCATAATCTTTGAAGATCAGGTTGCCCTTTCCAAAAGTACAACTGAGCATCTGTTGAATCGCATCGACACTACACGAGTTGTTCTCGACGATTGCAACAAGTTCTTCATCTTCCGATTTATCACAGTGGCCCTTGATGTATTTGGCTACTCTATAACCGATAGCCAATCCAGGGCAAACGTGCCCATGAAATTCGACTACTTTATTAAATTCATCGTCCATGTACATCACTTCCCGGAAGCTTCCACTATTTATCAATCAAAATCGACTTTATATTCGCTTCACTTTGACACTTCACCTTCGATGATCAAGTTCATGACATAATCATAATCCAGAGTTTGGCACCATCCGGCTTTCTCGAAGATCGACATGAAGCAGACGCCAATGAGCTTTTTGTATTTTATCTTGGTTAGGAAATCCTTCATTTCTTCCGGCTTAACTCCAATCTTAGGCATGGCCATACCACCCAAAACCACTACCACATCAGCATCAGCGCTGCTCTTGTCTCCGAGCTCCAATCCGTACTCAGTTGAGATTATCCTGCGCGCTTTTTCTTTATTTAGGCCTGGAACAAAGACCAGCTCTTTGTCTCTCACTGGATAACCCAAGAAGAGCGCGAAGGGCGTACAGAAGCCTGGAGAGCCGACGAAGGTTATTTTCGTCTCATCTTTCACGAGTTCTCTGAAGCCGTTCAGCATGCCGCCAAGGCCTTTTACATCTTGAATTTTTTCCATTGAAGATCGATCTAATATATGTGTTTCCAAGGCTTTAACTTTGGGGGACAACTGCTTAGAATTCCTATTTTGGGAAAGGTCTACTCCAAGGTCCTCCAGATGGTGAATTATACTCTTTGGGCGAATATCAAAGGACTCTCGGCTTCGAAGAAGATGGGCTGGAAGATATGTCATATCCGCTTCAAAGGTATGGCCGGTATAACACCCTGAATTACAACCAATCTGGCTTCAAGATTGATCAAGATCACAGGCTATTATATCTATCCAAGATAGGTGATATAAGAGCAAAGCTATATCGAAAGATCGAGGGTTACATCAAAGCCGTCATAATAAAGAGGGAAGGCAAGAGATGGTTCGCCATAGTTCAGACAGATCCCCTGAACACTACTCAAAGTTCTGCTTTCGGAACCATTGTAAAGAAAGATCTATCCGTTCTATTACATGAGTACCCTTATTGCGGGTTTTCGTGTGATCGCGACTACAATGCTTCAGAAATCGATGCGTCTAATTATTTAAAGGAATTATAACTAGACACAATGGTGATGGTGATATTGGCAGAAGAAATAAGTCTTATGAGTCTCTGGCCCATCGGAGTTATTCATACCCCTTACAAAAAGCGAGATGATATCCCCCGACAGGGCAGGCTGTCTTCCGAGATTTGCGAGATTGAGGTCTTTCCAGAGTACGTTCCCGGCCTAAAGGATATCGAGCAATGCACTCATCTATTCATTCTATTCTGGCTGCACCTAGGGGACAGAAGCAAGCTGATCGGGGTGCCTCCGCACGATGGTCGAGAGCACGGAGTCTTCGCCACGCGTTCCCCGAGCAGACCCAACCCTATTGCCCTGGATATCGTAGAGCTTTTGGAAGCCAAGGGCAACAGGCTAAAGGTAAAGGGCATGGACGCCCTGGACGGCTCCATCCTGCTGGACATCAAGCCGTACTCGGCCGAAATGGACTGCATTCCCGATGCCCGGATCGCCTGGCAAAACAAAGAAAAGAGTTGCGGATAAATTGTGCGAATCTGTAAAGGTAGTGCTACCAGCAAATGAGAATAGTTGAGTACGTTTCCCGTGCCTTGAGTGATGCTTTGAAGTAGGCTGCATTGGTTGCTCTATTCTCCTGCGGTTGATCCATATCTAGAGAATCTGATGAAGAATGCCGATCGGCCTGTCCAGACCATGGAGATGGGCCTGGAGCTTTTGCCCCAGGGAAAGATAATTGTAGAAACGGAAAGAACCAAAGGAACCGATGAGGTGAAGAAGATCTTCGCCGAGCTGGAGAAAGGATGAAGCTGGCCTACTATCCTGGTTGCGTATCCAGGTCTACTGGGAAAGAGATGGATCTGTCCACTAGGACGGTTTGTGCTGCCCTGGGAATTGAGCTTGAAGAGCTGCCGGATTGGTCCTGCTGTGGAGCCACCCACGTGCCCAATGAGTTCGTCAGCATCGGCCTGGCAGCCAGGAACATTATCCAGGCAGATCTACCCATCATGACCGCCTGCTCCATCTGTTACAGCAATTTGCGTAATGCCGTCCAGCGTTTGGAGGTGCCAGAAGTCAGGAGCAAGGTTAACGCCGTTCTGACCAAGAGATATGAAGGTGCGCAGATCAGGCACGTCCTCGACGTCATTCTTGAGGTGCTACAAAAGAATGACGAACGACTAGTTGTTCCGCTAAAAGATCTTAAAGTAGCGCCTTACTATGGCTGTCTGCTGACCCGGCCGGTGGGAGGCTTAGACAGCCCGGAGTTTCCCACGATCATGGAGAAGTTCATAAAGACCCTGAAGGCTGAGTCTGTCAATTTCGGGCTCAAGACCTTCTGCTGTGGCGGGCCCATCTTCATGCCCCAGGAGAAAGCTGCGGCGGATATCGTCTATAGGATCTTGAAGGACGCCAGAAAGGCCGATGCGGAGGTTGTAGTGACCGTTTGTCCATTGTGCCACCTGATGCTCGATGCCAGGCAAAAGACTCTTGAAGCCAGGCACGACGAAAAGATTGGTATTCCTGTTCTTTATGTTACGCAGCTCGTCGGCATTGCTTTGGGCCTTGGGCCCGAGGAGCTGGGACTGAACATGAACTCCGTTTCGCCGATGGCGATGATAGAGAGGATCTATGAGAGGATGACGGAAAAATGAAAACAAGTGACATTCATTACAGAAATACTGTAAGAAAAATCTTTGCCTTTTGAACTCTTGGTCTTATGCCTCTGCGCGCTTCCTTTGGTGTATCTTCCTGGACTTGATTAGAGCCGGTGCTCTGGCTCTGATTATCTTGACAATGCCCGCCAACACTTGTGGGGTGGTCAGCTCGCAAAGCAGGCAGGTCAGGCACTTCTCGCCCGGAACTGCTTCGGCTACCAGCTTAGGATACTGTGCTCTAGCTCCCGGAAATCCCTAGCCTTCTCTGTGACCTTATCCGCGTCAGTGATGCAAGTTTTGGCAATGAGGTGGGAAGCCATGACCTTCAGGCCAGTGTAGTTTCACATAATTTCAAAAAGAAGCGAATAAAATAAGGTTTTGTGCCCTAACCGGGCACAACCATTTCTCTTACTTGGGCGGCCAGTAATCCTTCATCCAGCCGACGATGCGTCCCGAGTCCTCTGGGCCGACCATGATCTTGGCCTTGCCCGCGAAGAGATCCTCCAGCTCACCGCTGAACTTGGCGGCCATTCCTGGCAGGACCACGGCGGGATACTTCTGGTTCTCCCACTTGAAGTCCGCCTCGGTGAAGGCATCCTTAATCTTGGTTGGGTTCAGCTGGCCACCAGCCACAGACGCCTGTACACCGATGCCGTCCGTGTTTATGGATATGATGTAAGCATCGATGGCGTTGGAGGCTATGTCCGATTCTACTGTGTAGTAGGTCAGGGCGAAGTTCGTGGTCAAGAAGACTGGCGACTCAGGTCCCGGGGTGCCGACCTTGTATATGCCTGGCTTGACCTGGACAGGTTTCCTNNAGATGCATGTCCGGCATCATGCTGTAGGCCTCGATGGAGTGCTTGATCATTATGGCTCCACCGCGAATGACGAAGGCTCCTGTGAGCACCGACTCCCAGTAGGCTGCGCGCACTGGATCCTGAGTTGTTAGCCAGGCGTTGATGGGCAATGCCATGACTGGATAGGCGATATCCCTCTGAGCCTCCTCCACTGCAGCCCTTCTGAGCTTGATGAAGTTCAGCAGAGTCTCCTGGAGCTTCTTGCCGTTGGGCGCAGTTCCCGGGTCAAGGATCAGGTCCTTTAGGCCCATGCCTGCAAAGGTGGCAGCCATGGACTTGAGGCCGTCCAGGTCGAAGGGAACGGACAGGGTTACGGGCACCTTGAACTCATCAGCCAGCTTTGCCACTTCCTGCCAGTTGTCCTTGGTGGCGGCATAGATCAGTGGCCTGCTCTTGGCGGCAACCTCCAGCCCCGCGCGTAGGACCTTGGGGTTGAAGGAGCATAGGATGAGCGGGTAGTCCGAGGTCTCCATGACCTTCTTGACGCATGCTGCGAACTTCGCCGGGTCATCGGTGACGGACCGGACTGCGATCATCTCCACGCGCTCCCACTTGCCGATGTAGAATTTCCTCCAGGTGGAGATTTTCTTTACACGCTCGACGAGCTTTGCCTCGTCCATGTTGTCTGCCACGTCGTAGGCGAAGGGCGACTTGTTGAAGAAGGTCATCTGGTGGCGGTACATTACATCCTCGCCTCCGACCTTGAACTGCTTTTCGCCTGTGCCNNTTGCAGTTGGTCTGGGGAAGCTGCTTGTAAAGGTTAAGCGGGCTACTTTCCTTCATGGATCTCAAACCTCCATCTTGAGCCAGCTGGCCGTGTCCGGAGTCTTGGCTTCGATGAGTCCCATCAGGGACTGGGTTATCTCATGCACATAGGCAACTGCCTGCGGGTGCATCATCATGAATATGTCCACGCCTGCCATGGCAAGGGTGAATCCTGTGAGAATCTCCCATATCGGGCCACGGAGCATCCTGTCTCCCCAGTCGGAATCGTCCTTGTTGGGGGACCTTACCATCCATGCCTCTCTGACTCCCCAGGCGTTGGTGGTACCTGAGGACATCGGGAAGGTCAGCTCCTCGTCGCCCTTCAGAGCGCCAAGGCGTATCCTCTCCATGTTGGAGTAGGCGAAGTCAAGGCCGTACGCGAGGGCGGCGGTTGTTGGGTCCATGACTATGGACTCGCGCGGAACACCTGCTACCTTCATGAGCTTCCTGTTCAGCTCCTTCTGAGAGTTGATCTCGAGCTGGGTCCAGGCCAGACAGACGTGCCCGTTGTCAACGCAGGCCTTGCCTATCTTCTCCCAGTCCATGTTCAGGTTGGCGGAGGCGATCAGAACGCGCTCTCCCTGGGCTGCTTCGGCTGCCTTGGACAGGACAATTGGGTCTTTCTCCGGGTTGCCGGACCCTCCTATGCAAATGGGCACATCAACGGCCTGCAGGACTTCCTCAACAGTCTTGACTGCGTCCTGGGGCTTGGTATCCTTCAGGAGCGGATCAGTGCTGATTAAGTGGACTGTGACCAGGTCGGCGCCGAACTGCTTGACGGCCTTCTTGGCCCACTCGCCAGGACTGTTGATAACGTCCTCGTAGTGCATCTTGACTGCTTTTGCCATGCCGATTGGCATGTCGAAGACGTCCATGGTGATCTTTGGATTGTGGGGCATTGGGGCATCTGGGAAGAACGGCATGGCCTTCTCTCCACCCAGCTTCACAACACGGCCTCTGCTTCCGCCATCCGCCTTGGTTGCACCGATGGTGACCTCTTGGATGGGCAACCTCCAGGTTTTGTCAGTGCCCACAGCGAATTTGGCGCTGGCAAGAGTGCTGGCAAGCTTGAAGGCTGGCACTGCGGCTGCTGCTGCGGCTAGCTCCTTTGGTGCCGGGGCTATGGCCTGGGCCAAAGCGACTGGCTGCATCAGGGCGTCAACTGGATAGCCAACAGCCTTGGCGAACTTGATAAGCTGCATCGCTATCTGGGCGGCTTCCTGACCGAAGTAGTATGCGAAGAGAGGTCCAACCCCTCCCGCACCTGCATCGATCTCTATCTCTACATCTCCCTCGATCTTTACCCCTTCGAGGGATTGAACATTCATCTCTGATAATGTCTTGTTTAGATCGGTCAATGTGATCTTCTCTGCCATTCAAATCACCCTCACAGGCCTATCTCTTTGACCACGCCCTTCATCTCAACTACTGCGGGCGTGTCATCGGGAAGGCCTATCAATGGATCTCCCACTAAGTCAAACTTGGCTAACAACTCGTCGTAGGGAATAGTGCCGATAACCTTAAGGCCGGCACCTCTGGCGTTCTCCAGCACCTGCTTTTTTCTCTCTGTGGTGACCTTGTTGACGACCACGTACAGCACCTTGTACCGGAGCTCGATCTCTCCTGCCAGGTCGCGTATACGCTCGGCAGTGGTCAGACCGCGCCTGGATTCGTCCGTGACAACAACGAGGATGTCCAGATCGGGTATGGTCTTTCTGCTGAGGTGCTCAAGGCCAGCCGGAGTATCTATGATGGTCAGATCGTAATCGCTAACGGTCTTGTCCATGATGCCGCGAAGAAGATTGTTGACAAAACAGTAGCACCCAGACCCTTCCGGCTTGCCCATGACAAGGAGATCGTATCCTTCCTCCTCGGCTAGGATCTCGAAGAGCTTTGACTCGAACAGCGCCTGTTTGTCTGTGTCAGGAGACGTGGTGTACCTGGACTGCTGCATGAACTCTCGCATGTCTCCTATTGTTTTTCCCACTGTTACGCCCATTGCATCTGCGAGATTGGCATCCGGGTCTGCGTCGATAGC
>PMNG01000169.1:10613-13467 GCA_003162615.1 Methanothrix sp.
GCCTGCTGCGGGTGCGGCTGCTGGAGCTGCTGCCGCAGGTGCCTTGGGCTTGAGCTTGAGCTGAATCTTTCCTGCCATAATATCTCCCTCACTTGAATTAAGATCGGATCTTTCGCTTGCGACCGCCTCTCCCGAACAGAAAAAAGGGAGAAGAAGGCGGTCTCTATTTTGCGAGAACCACCTTGTCGATGGTTATCTTTGCATCCTTCAGTACCAGCTTTATGCCGCCTGCGCTGCCGCCGGCAGGCATGGAAAAGGCTGGTGCTGCTGCGCCTGCTGCGGGTGCGGCTGCTGGAGCTGCTGCCGCAGGTGCCTTGGGCTTGAGTTTAAGCTGTATCTTTCCCGCCATTTTCAAAACCTCCTTAAAGAACTCCCTCGTTCTGCAGGACCTCTACAACCTGGTTGAGCTGAGTCTCAGACCAGCCGAGCTTGCTGTGGACATCGTCGAGGGTGAACTCTCCGCCGGTCTGCTCGATGAACCCGATGAGCTTCTGCTTATCCTCATCGCCGACCTCTTCGAACTTCCAGCCCTCGGTGACCTTCTGGTTATCGACGGTCCTGACAACACCATCTACTACGGGATGCCCGACTTTGACTAGGAAAGCCTTCAGGGATGGGATATCCTTGGCATCGTTCTCAGTGGCGATCTTCGGGTACATCTCATCGGGAATGCCTGCCTTTACCCTCTCCTTGAGCTTGCTGGACATCCAGACGATCCTTCTCCAGCCTCCGTCTGCCTGGAGGAACTTGGAAGAGAAGTAATACAGGATACCCATGCCCAGGAATCCGACGACCTGCTTGCCGCCTCCGGTCTGACCGGCCATAGTGGAGAAGGGCAGTCCGTTGGGGGTTGCGCCCTTGAAGTCACGGTCAGCAAGGCCGATTCCGTCAACCTCTGGCATGTAGAATCCGATTGTCTCGAAGCAGCCGCACGAGGTGTGGGGTGCATCGAAGAATGTGTACAGCTTCATTACGCTGTACTCGCCGCCGGACCTCTTCGCTGCCATCTCATTGATGGTATCGTACTCACCAGCGACTGCGTCCTTTAATCCTGTCTTTGGTATGGGGAACTGGGGGCCCTCTGGGTCCACCTTGGCTGCGGCGCGGCCGTCGAACCAGGTGATAGCACCGCACAGGGATGGCCGATCAGGGGTGACAACGCATGCGCTCGTCGGAGCGAATGCCTGGCAAAGAGTGCAGCCGTAGAAGACATCGACATCCTCGTCGTGCAGACCCTTGGCGCGCGCGTCACGAGCCTCGTAGACCGCCATAGCCTTCGCCTTCTCTTCTTTTACCTTCTCGGGATCGGTTACGATGGTGATCTCCATCTTCTCGATGAAGGGCATCTCGGCCTTGTACAGGTCGATTACCGGCTTGTATATCTGCACGAAGGAGGTTACGCCCTTCTTCTGCAGGCCCTTGCCCAGCCTCATCCAGATGT
Source organism: Methanothrix sp. (assembly GCA_003162615.1). Lineage (GTDB taxonomy): Archaea > Halobacteriota > Methanosarcinia > Methanotrichales > Methanotrichaceae > Fen-7. The sequence goes on from PMNG01000169.1 coordinate 12,055, forward strand.
CGTACCTCTGGTTGAGGTGCATCAGACCGCTGATGTAGGAGAGCAGGGCATGGTTCCTCCTCTCGATGATCGACTCCAGGTCCTTCTCAATCTTCTCGCCGCCGACCTTGAAGATCATACCGAAGGGTATGGTGGAACCCTCTTTGATGTCCTTGAGGTCCGGGCCGACTACGGTCACCTTTCCGTCCTGGATCTGGTCCATTGGTGTTGCCAGGGAAAGCTCGAACCCGTACGCTTTGGGGCCGGCGAGCTCTACCCATAGATCCTCTTTCCTGATGCGTTCCCCTTCATACATTGGGGATATGTCCAACTTGATTTCCTCTGCCATTAATACACCTCTTCTGTCATAGATGAACTTTATTTCTTCAGTGCTGCTATAACTTCGTCCACGGCTGCGTGGTAATCGTCGGTTTTGAAGGCCATGTTCCCGAAGGTCATGTTCGCATTGACATGATAGTATCTGTCTATGGAGACGCGCTTGATATCTCTGTTGAAGTTCTTCAACGTTGAGAACATGGCGTTGGCGAACTTGTAGAAGATGCCCATGAATATAACGGTATCATACTGGCCCTGTCCGTCCAGGCCCTTCCAATCAGGAAAACGGAGGTAGTTGGTCAGGGGGTGCAGGCCGATCTGGTAGACGTTATTCCGGTAGTTTCTATCTACAAAGCCCTTAACCGAGTGGGCAGTGGCCGCGATGGGTATCCCGGTCTTACCGATCTCGATCATCTTATCGAACATGATGGGGTCATCGAAGAGCTCTGCTCCGACTACGAGCAGGGGCCTCTTGGACTTCTTGATTATAGCGGCGATGACCTTAGGCATGTACGTCTTGGCCATCTCCGGCCCAGGGATCTGGGCCATCTCAAAAGGTGTTGGGTCCTTGGTGGTGTCGATACCAACAGCCTTGGGTTTAACTTCTGCTGCCATTTTATGTCCTCCTTGTCCTCACTTCTTGACCCTTATCTTCCGGGGGATGTTCGTCGGATCGAAGCTAACATCTGCCGGCCTGAGCGGTCCTGAAATGAACTTCTTGGCCTTCCAGTCGATCTTCCAGCCATGCTTCTCCTCCAGCTCTTTCATCATCATTTCTTTGTAGACGAGGGGAAGATCTTTGGTGTCTCGGACGAAGATGTGCCAGTCGTCGGGCAGCTTGCCCATATACTTCATGGATAAGTCGCAGTAGTGGGTCAGCTTGATCGCCCTACCGATGCTGTTATCTGAAGGCCTGAAGCAGAGCTTGGCCATCTCTACCATGGCCTCTTCCTTGGTCTCAGCGATATACAGCATTGCCTCTGGAGCAGGCTCAATCTGCTGCTTGCTTCCATCCCTGGCATCGATGACCATCCAGTCCTCTGGCTTGTCAGCCCTGCCCATGAACGAACGGCGATACATAACGGAGTGAGGCTGAAC
>PMNG01000079.1 GCA_003162615.1 Methanothrix sp.
TAGAATTTACCCAATTACCTAATATTTTTAGTTCCAATCGTCGTTGGGATATATCTTCTTCACAAAGGATTAGCTGAGGACAAGAAGTCCAAGGTATCCGAAAAACAATGATCCTCTAGGGCGGCCCATACCTTGAGGGCTCGGAGGGCATTAGGTTAGACTACGCTCACTCGTGTGGGGATGTTAATACAGGTCCAGAAAATTCTTGATCGCATTGCAGAACGGTCGGGGTTGCAGAAGGTAGAACATCAGGATAGGGTCGGACCAGGAAGATACCGGATTCATCCACATCTTTTGCGGCATTCCTTTGCTATGTGGAGCCTGGATAATGGCGTGCCGTCTACGACTTGCAGAAGCAGCTCGGTCATGCAAGTCTCGCTGCTACGGGAGTATATCTTGAGGCATCCCCTAACCACCGACGAGAAGCATATCTAAGGTCTGGATTATCAGATTGTCTTGCAGCCGGGGATCTCGGAAAAATTCGAAAAAATATGTAGGACTAGAGCTTTTTCCTCATATCTCTAAGCTTCATACATACTTCAAATCCCCTATCATCAAGCTCATAAGTGGTCTCGTTGCGGGTTGGGTGTGACTTCATATATCCCCACCTAAGAAGCTCACGCAATGCCCTGTCCGCTTTGTGTCCTTGGATAGGAGGTTTGCTCATGAAGTAAGGTTTCGGCAAGTGTGCACCCTTGCTTCCTTTAGTTGCTTTGCAGAAGTTGACAAGGATCGCCTTATGCAAGCCGCTTAATTCTTCTATATCTGTGCTGTTCCCACCTCCTGATTTGATCAATGGTCCGTGTAGTATTTAAAGTTCTAGCATATTATCTATCGATGCCTAATTGGCGTTAAATAATGTTCTCTAATAGTCTAATATATACTTATGATATTCCATGAAAGGATTTATGATATAATGGGATAACCCAAATGAATAAGAATATATACAATGGAAATGGAGACGACCATAGAGACGACCATGGAGATACAATAAGGGGGTGAGTGGAAATGGCGGGAAGCATAAGACCGACAGCCGCAATTGATGCTCGGATAACAGAAGGACTCGACACAGATTATGAGTTATATAAATTGATCGACAAAGACCCCAACCGCAGCATATACGATCTTGTGAAAAAGACTGGTTGGTCCAGCGGGAAAGTGCATGGCTCCGTACGGAGATTAGAAAAAGAAGGGCTTGTTCACATAGAACGGGCCACACGCGGAGGAAGGACTATATTAAAAGTGCACGCTGCTGATTGGTCAGAGTTCTTCACACAAGAAGAACTGAAAGAATTTGAGAATCTTGAATTTTGATGGGAAGATAGTGCGGCTTCATGCTGCTACTATCCTCTTTCAGATTCGGCCTCACCATGCCGAAATTATGCCCTGGCTTATGTCATGGCAGGCTTACTGGTAATCTCAAAGCTATGCCCGTAAGACACAGCCTTGTCGGCGAGAAGATAGTCCCTCCTTAGATCTTCTCGTCCTCTCCTAAAGGCCTTTGGGCTCGCGTAGATCTACGTTAAGCTTCTTCCAGGCCGCTATTTTCTCTCGCTCAGTGTACAGGATAGCATTGCTCGGGCGAGTCCATGGAAAACACGACGGTTCTCGGCCTACCAGAAAGAGCTGTTTGTATCGCTTTATGATTTATGGGGACTCCTTGATTCGCCAGAAGCAATGGTATCCATGTCGCCCTCCGTTGGCTTTTTCTTTCCGCAATTCCACCAAGTCGAACTTCTCAAGTGCCAATAGAGCCCTATGGACCGTTGAGAGTCTATGGCTAGAGTTGGTTATTTCCAGGACATCCTTTTGGAGTTCCTTGGTGCTCATTTGTACCGATGATTTGCTTAGGATCTCCAGGAGCTTATCCTGTAATATGCTCAACGTTCTCCCTCCGCTGTTCGGTTAACGAGTTTCCAGAATACATAGATATCGAAGAAAACTCAAACAAACATGACCTGTCATGTCTTTATGTCCTATTTTTTAGGATAGCTAGTCCTTGTGGCCGCATAGTGCATATAACTCGCACCTCTTCCAGCCCATTTTCTCTTTTGGCCTGGAAAGCCACAAACTTGATGATGGCAAACTAGCCGTTCCATTACTCTTTAGGCACGGGTTCTAGCCTGTGGCAGATCTCGATTAATCAGCATCGGCTGTAGAGTAGAATCTATATCGCAACATCACGGTTTACGAGGTCTGAAAGGTATTTATAATAATATTAGCTGGCCCGGAAGGTTCTCTTAGGGTGTATAAGTAAATATATACAACATTCAGACCGAATATGTGTAAGGCAGATGATCTATGATATGTCATATCTTGGCTTGGTGGAAACAGATTTGTGTTTATTAAGGATTTATCGCCTATAACTGAGATTATATTAAACAAAGAATTTACAAATAGCACCAAAATTTTACTCAAAATACCTTTAGGGTTTGCCTAATACCGAATCGGCTTATAGTAATGAGTACGACTTAATGATCGTGAACTGTGGCCGGTTCACAAAAAAAGATAAGAGGATTAGTGGGTGTAATGAAGAAATTAGCTATAATATCGGTGCTCCTGCTATTACTTGCAGGAATTGGATTGACTTTCGGACAATCATGTGGAGGAAACTGTAACTGTCCTAGCGGCACAGCGTGTTCGCAATCTGTGTGTGGGGCGAACTGTGGAGGTTCGTGTACTAATGATGCCTCTGTAGCATCCTCCGCATCTGTGGCATCACCGTGCGGAACTCACTGCCCAAAGGGGAACTGTGGAGGAGCGGCCGGTTGTAAGGGTTGCTGCGGATCTAACTGTGGAGCTTGCTGTGGTTCAGCAGCGAGTTAGATAAATCTTAAGGTAGGGCCACCTACCTAATAATTTTGAGATTGATCCCGAACACAATAAATGACATCATAAAATAAAAATATCGCATTTCAATAGCTATGATATCCTTGATCCTTAGCTCGATAATTCCATCAATGATCGCTAAGTGATTTTATTCCAACGAAGAAATCTACTGAAAGTCCTATCGCTACATGATCGTTTTTCTAGCAAAGGATTTTAATTCAATGAATAGACAATCACCTCATAGGTGCGATGCGTCCTCCAGAGCAGCTATTGACCACCTAGTTCGCTCTGGCCTCTTGCACCCCTTACAGGAATTTAAGAGATGATGCATAAGCTGCGATTAGAGCCATCAAAGATCTCTCTTTTCATTATTTACCAGTTAACGCCAGAAATCCTGTCACAACATCCAGCAATTCCGATGTGATAGCCGCCTGTCGCTGCCTGTGAAATTGGGCGTTGAGATCATTAAGGTGCTCTTCAATATTTTTTTCAGCCGCTTGCATAGACATGAGCCTGCTTGCATTCTCGCTGGCTAGAGATTCTACAAAAGCACGGTAGAGAGTGAAAAAAAGATACTGCCGCACCAGAGAAGAAAAAAGTTGATCGACGTCCATTGAGAATGTAGGCAGAGTGCGAGATGGCCACTTTTTCTCTGCCAGGCTATTGAGCCATTGAAGATCAAGTGGAAAAAGCTGTACCATGTTAGGACCATAAGCCGCACCAGAAACCGATCGGTTGTAAAAGAGTACTATCTGATCGATCTTCCTTTCGATTCTCCATTCCTCTATTTTGACCAGCACATCCAACATAACTTGGGTAATTCCGAGATGGTCTCCATAGAAAGAATGCGCCTCGGTTGGCTGTCCTGCTTCTTCAAGACGAGAGACGACACGCTCTCCCACTGCCAGGGCTATTCGTTCCTGGTTCTCGATCTCATTCATTTTCTCGATGGCATAACCTGCAATTTGCTCATTAAAACTACCGCACAGTCCCTGGTCAGAGCCGAAGATCACAGCACCCAGTCGCCTTTTTTTCTCAACAGGCTTGACGGTTAAGAGCTCCTTTGGCTTATTTCGCATGACGATTTGAAATCCCATCTCGATAGTTTTATTGTATTCGCTGAGAGATTCCACTGCCTGCTCATATTCGCGGATGTTCGAAGCCGAAATCGTCTTCATTATTTTTACGACTGACTGCAAGTCTCTTGCATTTTTTATCTTCCTCTTCAGCCTTTCAAGCTCTTCCATCCGTTTCCTCTCTTACTTTTTGTCTACTTGTTTGCCAAGAACATTTTTGGATGCATTCAGAAACATCTCACGATCCTCGGGCCTTAGCTTTTCGGCTGATGAAATCCGCTGGTATAATTCAGGCATTTGCTCTCGAAGCGCCTTTCCGATCTTCTTTTTTGCTGATGAAATTTCGTCCAGCGGGATATCGTCAAGAATGCCCGAGGTTGCAGCCAGAAGAACAGCTATCTGTTCTGGAGCCGGTACCGGCTCATATTGAGGCTGTTTCAGTACCTCCCGAATCCGCCGGCCGTGCTCAAGAGTTTTTCGTGTATTCTCATCGATCTTTGTGCCAAATCTGGCAAAAGCCTCTAGCTCCTCGAACTGGGAAAAAGAAAGGCGCAGATCACCCACAACATCCCGGTACGCAGGAAGCTGGCTATTTCCCCCTACTCTCGATACCGATTTTCCCACGTCGATTGCAGGCAAAACCCCCTCCTGATAGAGATCTGGAGAAATATAGATCTGGCCATCGGTTATAGAGATGAGATTGGTTGGAATGTAAGCCGATATGTCTTGAGCTTCCGTCTCAATTATCGGCAGAGCGGTGAGGGAACCGCCTTTTATCAGATGCGTGGATCTCTCAAGAAGGCGTGAATGAATATAAAATATGTCCCCAGGAAAGGCTTCTCTTCCAGGTGGCCGCCGCATCAGCAGAGATATCTCGCGGTACGTACGTGCATGGCGGGTCAGATCGTCGTAAACGATCAGAACATCTCGACCCACTTCCATGAAATACTCCGCCATAGTCGTGGCTGCATAAGGAGTGATGAAGTTCAAGCCCGGCGTGTCTTCACCGGTGGCCGCAACTACAATGCAGTTCCTCATGGCATCGTACTTGCGTAAATCCGCAATCACTCTAGCCACTGCCGACCTCTGCTGGCCAATGGCACAGTAGACGCTTACGATCCCTTTATCTCTTTGATTTATTATTGTGTCAATGGCTATGGCAGTCTTTCCTGCTTGACGATCGCCTAGGATCAATTCACGCTGGCCACGACCGACGGGAATCATGGCATCAACCGCCAGAATTCCCGTCTGAAGCGGAACATTCACAGGAGCGCGGTCCATAATAGCCGGGGCTTCACGCTCTATTGGCCGCCGTTCAACCGTTCGAACGGGTCCGTCTTCGTCCAGCGGTTTCCCTGTGGCATCAATCACTCTTCCAAGCAGCTCTTCTCCAACGGGAACATCCATAACCCTCCCGGTTCGACGAACTTCCTGGCCGGCTTTGAGCTCTTGGCTTTTGTCGAGCAAGATGACTGAAACTTCCTCAGGGTCCAGGTTGAAGGCTATTCCCATCTTGTCGCCAGAGAATCTGACCAGCTCCTCAGACTTGACCTTAGCCAGGCCTTTGATTCGTACGATGTCGTTTCCCACAAAGGTTATTGTGCCGATCTCCTCGAAACGCAGTTGAGGTTGGTGACTTTCAAGGGTACGACTAACGGCGGAAAAAGCATCAATGAAAGATTCCCGGAGTTCTTTATTCTCCTTATTCATTCTTTTTTTCCTCAGAAGTCAGGAGCTTCCCGGAAGCTCTTTCCTGAAACGCCATAGACAGATCCGCTTTCAGAGTATCCAGATAGCTAGCGATGTTCCAGCCAATCCTTGTATCTGGCGTACTCATCTCAACCCCAGAGATCAATTCCGGAGAAGTTTCGAACTTGATTTTGACTTCTTTGCCGGCTAGATTTCGCATTGTTTCCAGGATAATCCCTCGAGTCTCATCGGGAATTTCAAAGGTGCTTCTGACGGTGATCGTCTGCCCAGAGGTTTTATAAAACTCTTTGATTTCCTCTTGTTCAGTTTCTTCCATTTCATGCAGGCGCTGGATGAAAGTGTCGATTATCTGGGCCTCCAGTTTTTCATTGGCCAGATCCTGAAGAGCACGACGAGAGATGGCATAAATCTCTTCTCCAGTGCGCAATCTCAGCTCTGTGAGGATTGACTCTTTCTGGCGCTCAATGGACGCATACCAATCTGCAATACTTGCTTCAACTTCCGCACGTGCTTTTTCGGTTAAATCGGTCTTCAAGACTCGAACTTCCTCGGTGGACTTTACGAGCATTTCCTGGCGTTCGTCCTGCAATTCTTGCTTCATCCGACGGAGTGTTTCGGTCTCCTGACCAGCCTCCTTTATCTTTTGTTCCGCATCCTTCAATCGAGAAACCATTTTTTGCTCTCGTTCGTCCATCGCCATGATAACAGGCCTGTAGAGGAAGTGTCTCAAAAGGAAGACCAGGATAAGAAAGTTGATGATTTGGGCAACTATAGTGAAATAGTCGATCTGCACGCCGTCCTCCTATTTTGCCACGTAGCTCCAGAAGGGATTGGCAAAGATCAGGATGATGGATATCACAAAGCAGTAAATTGCGATGGATTCTACCATTGCCAGGCCAACGAACAGAGTTCGGGTTATGTTGTTAGCCTCATCGGGCTGCTGTGCAATAGCACTCAAAGCTCTGGACAGCGCCCAACCTTCACCTATTGCAGGCCCAATCGAACCTATGGCCATGGTTATTCCGGCCACGATTATGGAGACCATGCCGATGGTGTCCACGCTCGCCATATCTACAGCCACCTCAAGTTCCTCCTTCAGAATCTTTTACAATTTTTCTATCATTCGAACTGGCCGAAACAATGTAAACGGTAGCCAGAACTGCGAATATGTAGGCCTGCACCTGGCCTATCAGAAGCCCGAGCAACTCCAGAAGCACGGGCAGAAACAAGGGCGCAATGGTGAGCAGAATAGCGATTAACATGGACTCGCTCATCATATTCCCGAACAACCTAACAGCCAGGGCTATGGTGCGCGAAAACTCTCCGATGATGTGGAAAGGCAGCATGAGGATCGATGGTTCTGCATAATGCCTGAGATAACCGGCAATGCCTGCCTGGGCTACTCCATAGATGGGAACTGCGAAGAAGACGCATATCGCCAGCGCCGTTGTAGTGGATAGAGAACTGGTCGGTGTTCGGTAACCAGGTACGATGTCGAGCAAATTGGCAACTGAAATAAAAAGAAATAGAGTGCCCGAGAAGGGAAGATAGCGATCGGGACTCATTTGGGCAATTCCTTGTATTTGGCTGTCCATATAGCCGATCAATGTTTCAAACAGGTTTTGCCAGTGAGAGATTGGCGGTTCGACCGACAGACGACGCGTTGTAAACCAGGCCAAAAAAACCAGCAATGCCATTACCGCCCAGGTAAAAACTATTGTCTCATTAATGGAAACAAATCCCCATTTCCAGAAGACGATCTCGTCGGGGCTTAACTCCACCATTTCAATCCGCCTCCTTATAGTTATAATGGCCCAGGCGGTAAGTCAGCGCCAGCTTCATCAATGTGAAGCCTGCCAGGCTGGAGACAAGCCCCTCCCAGCCATTGCTGGCAACGAGGTAAAAGCAGAAAATGCACACCGAAGACCGTCCTAGAAGACTGCCCAAGGTCAAAAGTGCAGGTTGTCGAGAGCGAGAGAGATGCAGCAGTGTCAGCCAGAGTCCGCCGAAGTAGAAGACGCCCAGGACAACGCCCGATATCATGGCGAGGGCCAAGACGAGAATTTCATTCATCCCTTTGATACCTCTCGATATTTTTTTGCTCTTTTTTAACCCAATACCAGGCATTAGCACACCCGACAGCCAGTCCGATGGACAAGAATGTGAGCGTCCAAGAGATGTGCCCCGGATACTTGATGTCTAACCAGACTCCGATTGCAACGCCGATCAGAGTGGGAATGGCCACCGACCAACCAACCATGCCCATCATTCCCAGTCCAAACCAAACTCCTTTGGCTCTATTACGTCTGGCCTTCATTTTGCGATCTTCCCGAGAGCCTATCTTCTCAGTAAATTCGCCACGATTTTCGTACTTGGACTCGACCATCAGCCCTGCTCCCTCATCTTCAGGAATCCCTTTGTAAAATCAGCCTCCAGTTTGGCAAGGATTGAACGGGTCTTCTTCTCACTTTCGTTCAATGTCCCGAACACCTCTTCCACAGTCCGTTTTAGCTCCCCCAGATTCCTGCTGCGAACTGCCTTTCTCGTGGAGACCATGACATCAGTTCCGCATTTGACGAGAACTCCCTCATCGATTGCCATGAACTCCTCACCTTCGCCAGACTCGAAAGAAAAGATCCCTGGGGTCAGTGCCGCTACAAAATCGACGTGTTTGGGAAGTATGCCGAAGGAGCCATTCTCGGCCTCAGCTACTACCTTCGTAACATCCTGATCTACCAGGATCTTCATGGGAAGAAAGACTCTCAGCCTCATTTTTTAGCCTCGTCAATGCTGCCGATCATGTAAAGCGATTTCTCAGGGTAATCTTGGAACTCGTCGTCTAGTATACGCTCGCAGCCGTCCAGCGCATCCTCCAGCTTGACCATTTTTCCCTTGAGACCGGTGAAGTGTTCAGTGGTTAGAAATGGTTGGGTCAGGAACCTCTCTAGCCGACGCGCACGGTTCACGATTTTCTTATCCTCCTGAGATAGCTCCTCAAGCCCCAGCATGGCTATGATATCTTTGAGCTCCTCATACTCTGCCAAGGTCTTTCGGATCCTCTGGGCTATCTGGTAGTGTTTTTCTCCGACAACGTATGGGCTCAGCATCTTGGAGCGGGATTGCAACGGGTCAATTGAAGGGTACAATCCCTGGCTGGACATCCTTCGAGATAGGACGATCGTAGCAGACAGATGGCCAAAGGTGTGCACTACCGCTGGATCGGTAAAATCATCGGCCGGAACGTACACGGCCTGAACTGAAGTGATGGCGCCATTTCTGGTGCTGCATATCCGTTCTTCTAACCCTGCAAGCTCAGTCGCTAGCGTCGGCTGATATCCCACTCTCGACGGCAGCTGCCCCATGAGCCCTGAGACCTCCGAACCGGCTTGAACAAAACGAAAGATGTTGTCGATCAGCAGCAGTACATCCTGTTTTGCATCGTCCCGGAAATATTCGGCCATTGTGAGAGCTGCATGGCCGACTCGAAATCTGGCCCCTGGCTGCTCATTCATCTGGCCGAAAATCATGACGGCTTTGTCCAGAACGCCCACGTCTTTTATCTCGCGGTAAAGCTCCTCCCCCTCCCGGCAGCGCTCTCCAATCCCGCAGAAGATGCTGATTCCTTCATATCTGCTGGCCATGTTCTGAATCAGCTCCATGATCAGGACTGTTTTTCCTACACCTGCGCCGCCTAAAAGACCGGCTTTGCCACCTCGTTGCAGCGGTGCGAGAACGTCTATAGCTTTTATTCCTGTCTCGAAGATCTCGGAGTTGGTGGTTTGCTCGGATAGAGGAACCGATTCACGGTGTATGGAGCGAAATTCCTTCGCTTCAACCTGCTCTTTATGGTCTATGGGCGAGCCGAAAACGTTGAAAGCTCTGCCCAGAAGCTTCTCACCCACTGGCACCATTATTGGCCGGCCTGTATCAATTATCAAGGAGCCTCGTGCCAGACCCTGCGCTGAGGTTAGCGCAATGCCGCGTACCGTTTCGGGGCTGAGCTGCATCAGCACTTCGATCATCGTCTCGCCCGCTTTCAGCAGGTTGTAAATCTCCGGCAGTGAATCGGTAAATCTAGCGTCTATCACGCTGCCTCGAACCGAAACAACTTCTCCCTGGTTTTGGATCGTCTGGCTTGAGTTAATCAAATTCCTGAACTCCATTATTAAATTATTCTTCTGTATGAATCGAGGACTTCCTATTTCGAAGCGGATCTCAAACGTTCTGGTAATGCCGTGTTTTATATTTCTTTACCATCCTGCAACAGCAAATTTGGACCAATACCCTTTATCGATTCTTTCATAAACTTGGGGGCCATGAATGAGGAATAACGTTATCATCTACTTTGCAGTATAAGGGAATCACTTCCACTGCTCCACCAGAGATTGCCAGGTCCCATAGTCCAGCTAATTGTCGGGAAAGTGGAGTAGGTTTCTTTGCTTTTGCATCGGCCATTTTAGTCACCTTAGGAAGAAGATTTATTATCTAAAAGCTAATCTCGTTAACCTGTTGGACGCCTAATATGGTATTATACCGTTTAGGCGGGGGAGGGAGGCCAAATAAGGGTCTCACCTGTTGGAGACAATTCTAGCCCATATGTGGTCAATATCATTCACAGGAGGAAGGCCATTTTTTGCTCTAATCTCGCACAGAAGCCGCCGTAGCTCGAAGTCCTCATCATTTAAAATCTCATTAATTTTATTCATATAGACAACTCTACTGGTTTTCTATACTACTATGGGCATCTAAAGTATAAAGGTCTTTTCGAATATTAACAATGGGAAGGTCTGTATTCAGCGTGAGCATTATGCGTATCATAGAGCTGAATCCATGCGTCATCGGTTAAGG
>PMNG01000073.1:0-2153 GCA_003162615.1 Methanothrix sp.
AGAATCTGAAATTCAACAGCGGATACGATTCATCTCCGGCCTGAAGGCCGGAGTCCTCTCTACCCCCCTTGCACGCCGACGCTATAGAGCTATCTACTGTAAGCATCCACAGGAGCTTCTTGCCTGGGATGCCTATAAGAACATGTGTTTATCTAAACCAAGGCCAATGGACGACAAAAAGATCGTGCTGTTAATCACCTGCATGGCGTCTTTTATCACGCCCTTCTTGGGTTCTTCCGTAAACATTGCCCTTCCTACCATCAATGCTGATTTTGCCGTCCCTGACCAGGCGCTGCTGGGGTGGATAGTAACGGGATTCCTGCTCTCGGCAGCCATCTTTGTAGTTCCTTTTGGCCGGATAGCCGATATCTTCGGGAGGAAAAAAATCTTTGTTGCAGGCCTATCGATAATTGTCGTATCATCGCTTCTTTGCAGCATATCCAGCTCAATTTTCATGCTGATCGCTTCCCGAGCGGTCGAGGGCTTTGGGAGCGCCATGATCTTCGGCACGTCCATCGCCATCCTCACATCCGTGTTCCCGGCTAATGAAAGAGGCAAGGTGCTGGGCGTCAATGTGGCCGTCATTTATCTCGGACTATCTACGGGACCTCTACTTGGAGGAATCATCACCCAGTACGCAGGATGGAGGTTCATATACGCGGGGGTGATGATCTACGCCCTGCTGATTGCATTAATGTCCTTGAAGATGATCAAGGGTGAGTGGCGCTGCGCAGAGACGGAGAAATTCGATATTGTCGGCACCCTGCTCTATGGCGCGACGCTTTTCACTCTCATCTATGGCCTTTCGCTTATCCCTGACAGGACAGGGGCATATTTGCTGGTAACGACCGTTGTGATGATGGCCGTTTTCTTGTACTGGGAGCTGAAGAACAAGAATCCCATCCTTAAGATAGGCGTCTTCCGAAACAACACAGTATTCCTGTTCTCCAATCTGGCCGCCCTGATCAACTACAGCGCCACTTTTGCAGTGACATTCCTGTTGAGCCTGTACTTGCAGTACATGAAGGGTTATGGTCCTCAGACTGCAGGACTAATCCTCGTCGCCCAACCAATTGTGCAAGCCATATTTTCTCCCCTCGCCGGACGATTGTCGGACAGGATGGAACCCAGGATCGTTGCATCCGCTGGCATGGGACTCTGCGTGGCAGGCCTGGCGATGTTTGCTTTCCTGACGCCATGGACCTCGTTGGCCTTGATCATCGCCAGCTTGATGTTCCTGGGCCTGGGCTTTGCGCTCTTCTCTTCCCCTAACACAAACGCTATCATGAGCTCGGTTGACAGGTGTGACTATGGTGTGGCCTCGGGGATGGTGAGCACCATGCGGCTCATCGGTCAGATGATGAGCCTTGGCATCGCAATGCTCACGTTCTCCGTTATCATGGGCCATGTGGAGATTGCACCGAGTCAGCTAGGCGGGCTAATGACCAGTATCAGGGTCGCCTTTGGCATTTTCGCAGGCCTTTGTGTCATAGGGACGGTCTTTTCGCTGGCACGGGGGAACCTTCAAAGAACTGCCGGGCTCGCCCGCAGGACGATCGAGGAAAAAGGCTAGTTGAAATGAAGCTTGCAGGCGAAAGAAGATGCATTCATCGGCCCTGATGCTTACTTAAGCCCATTACTATAATCAGCATCGGGATCTTATTCTGCTCTTCGGCTGAATGTATTCGCACTTCAGTACTAAACCCTAGGGCTGCTTATGTGCAACGATGGTGATCGAATAGGAACCATCCACATCCTCGACTGTGGGATACGCTAAGATGTACGAAAGCAACCGGATCATCTCCGGCGTATGCATCGCCGGCTCATCCGAAAGTTTTCGTTCGATCAGCCTGGCACTTGACAACTGCTGTTCCCTTTTGAGAAGAGAATAAGACCACGACTGCCCCAGTCTGTTCACCACCTTCATTCCGTGACTCTGTACCATTCTGCTCAGCGATCTGAAGTTGAACAATTGCTTGTGGTTTCTGTTTCTTGGAAGGCAGGCGCTTGCTCTCGGCTCAGAAAGCGCGTTTGGAACCGAACATATGAAGAAACCACCAGACCGCAATATCTTGGAGAACTGATAGACTGCTTCGTAGGGATTGACCAGATGCTCAAGGGTCTCAAAGCTGACCACCGCATCTACAGATCCA
>PMNG01000073.1:2193-5296 GCA_003162615.1 Methanothrix sp.
CCCAGGTGTTCCAGCTTCATCCAGAGGTGGCGGTCATTCTCATCAAAAGGGTCTACCTGATCCCATCCAAAACTGCGGCAAGCCGAATTAGGAGATGTCATTTAAGGCCGCCTCACAGCACACATTGGCTGCAATCCTGGCAACTGCAATCGATATTGGTTATCTTCCACTTTAGGGCCCATCGCTTCATATCCTTTACGATTTCGATGATCTCAAGGCCGCTAGGCGTCAGGGTGTACTCGCTCTTCACCGGAAAGGAGGTGTCGTCCACACGGTTCTCGATGAGCCCTTCCTTCTCTAGTTCTTTTAGCCGTGAAGAAAGAACTTTCTGAGTGATGCCGATCAGGCAGTCCTTCAGCTCAGAAAACCGTCTGGTATGCCCTTCTCCTTTGTACAGCTCTAAGAGAATAAGCAGGGACCATTTCCTTGCCAGATACCTGACTGTCAGGTTTACGGTGCATCCATCCTGCATGGTATCCTCGTGGAAACGTTCTAGGCTATATACCTTGGTATCTTTAGTATACCATTAGGGAAAAAAGCCTCGCGTGGAGAAAGAAGAGGCTCTGTAACTCTGTCGCTACCCGGGTTGTGAGTCCCAGAAACCGAGACTCTATTAAGAGACGCTCAGTTGCATGAACTCAAAAAAAAAATCTGATCACGTTGATTTTGGAAATAAAGAAAGTCATCAAGGAGATAAAGAAATGGCTGCTAAAGAGAAACCTGAAATGTTCTGCTACAGTGCTCTCAGACCGCCCAGGGCACAGGTTGCACCCTGAAAGGAGTCTGTGGAAAAGAAGCGACCGTCGCAAGACTGCAGGATAACCTGCTCTTTGCGGTAAAGGGGATAAGCGCCTACCTGTACCACGCCAGAGAGCTCGGTTACACCGATCCGGAAGTGGACGCTTTCATAGAGAGGGCATTCTTCTCCACTCTAACCAACGTCAACTTCGACCCGGAATCTTTCCTAAAGCTGGCCGTTGAGGCGGGCGAGATGAATATTCGGACAATGCAGCTCCTCAAGAAGGCCCATATCGAGACCTTCGGGGAGCCTGTGCCCACGAAAGTGAAGACTGGTACTGTGAAGGGTCACGGAATTCTCGTGACGGGCCACGACCTCAAGGCTCTTGGTGAGCTGCTCAAGCAGGCGGAAGGAACGGACGTCTTCGTTTACACTCACTCGGAGATGCTGCCGGCCCACGGCTATCCCGGTCTGAAGAAGCACAAGAACCTGGCAGGCAACCTGGGAAAGGCCTGGTTCGACCAGAGGCAGCTCTTTGCCAAGTATCCGATGGCCATACTGGGAACCACTAACTGCTTCCTGATTCCGAGAGATGAGTACAAGGACAGGATGTTCACCACGGGTCCCGTCCGCCTTCCCGGAGTTCCTAACATAGAGGGGTACGACTACTCGGCGGTCATAGCCAAGGCAAGGTCTCTGCCCGAGCTGAAGGATGAGCCGGGGGATTTTGAGCTGACCACAGGATTCTCTACTTCGGTCATCCTATCTCTTAAGGACAAGATAAAGCAGCTCGTCCAGGAGGGAAAGATCAAGAGGTTCTTCCTGGTAGGAGGCTGTGACGCCCCTGTGAAAAAGTCCGATTACTACCGCGAGTTCGTCCAGAAGCTGCCCAAGGATACCGTCATCCTGACCCTGGCATGCGGAAAGTACAGGTTTAACGACCTGGACCTGGGAGACATCAAAGGCATTCCACGCTTAATCGATCTTGGTCAGTGCAACGACGCCATAGTGGCCTTGGAGCTGGCCCAGGCGCTCGCGGGCCTGTTCGGCGTTGGAGTCAATGATCTGCCGCTGACGCTTGTGGTTAGCTGGATGGAGCAGAAGGCCGTGGCGATCCTGTGGTCCTTGCTGGCCCTGGGAATTAAAGGCATATATTTGGGACCGATCGTTCCAGGTTGGGTCAACGACGACATCCTGAAGGTGCTGGTGGAAAAGTACAACGTCAAGCTGATCGGAAACCCGGATGAAGACATAAAGGCAATGATGGGGAGTTGAGCCCACTACTTTTTTGGGCATTACGGATGCGACCTTAAGCAGATGCGTGACTACTCCCTCGAATAAATTCGAGGGCAACTAGGCTTTCGCCACAGACTGTAATCCCAGTCTGAGAATGTTCCTTGAAGCATTAAGATCTCTGTCTATCGATAATCCACAGTAAGGGCAATCATGAATCCGGACAGATAGATCCTTTTTGACAATTAGACCACAACTTGAACATATCTGAGATGTGTTTGCAGGATTAACTTGTACCACTCTTCTACCAGCACCTTCCGCCTTGTACGAAGTGTATTGTACCAGCTTATTCCATGCAGCATCCAAGATGTTCTTTGCTAGGTTGTGGTTACGAACCATTTTAGTTATATTCAAATCTTCGAAACAAATTGTACCGTATCTATTAACCCATTCTCGGCTTAGTTGCTGTGCAAAGTTCTCCCGTCTATTAGCAACCCTTTCATAGAGATGGCTTACGGCTTTGCTTGCCTTTCTGCGTTCTGTTGATCCTTTAGGCAACTTGTCACGCTTGCTCTGAGCTGCTTTGAGTCTCTCTTCGTCGGCTAACAAGAATTTAGGATTTTCCACAAATTCACCATCTGAGAGAACTGCAAAGTTCAGGATTCCCATATCAATCCCTACAACCTTCTCCGATGGTCCCAAAGGATGATTGATAGATTCTTCAACCAGGAAGGACACATACCATTTTTTTGTGGCTGATCTGCGAATAGTCAACCGTTTGACATATCCTTCGATGGGTCTATGCAACCAGAATTTGATTTCTCCAATCTTAGATAACCAGAGCTTATTACCGTTTATGGAGAAACCGCTTTGTGGATAACTGATACTATCATATCTGTCTCTTCCCTTGAAGCGAGGATAACCAGGATCTTCTTCGCCTGATTGAACCCTTCTGAAGAATGCTTTGAAAGCAAGATTAACTCTCAAAACCACGTCCTGTAGAACCTGAGAATGGACTTCCTTGAGTTCTGGTTTGTCTTGTTTCCAGATCGGCAACATTCTCTTTGTTTCGAAATAGCTTACTGATCGTTCTTCCTGTTCATAGGCATTCTTTCGCATAGCCAAAGTTTC
>PMNG01000186.1 GCA_003162615.1 Methanothrix sp.
CTAGGGGAGCTAAACACATACTAAACAAACAATTCAGCTATGCCGCCTGTTTCTCAAACATATCCTTGCCCACGCCGCACTCCGGACAGAGCCAGTCATCGGGAAGGTCCTCGAAGGCCGTTCCAAGAGCTATGTTCTGAGTAGAATCGCCCTTCTCCGGGTCGTAGATATAACCGCAAACTTTGCATACGTACTTTTCCATTCGTCTCACCATCCTAGGAGTTGACTTCTAAACTAAATGAAATTTTCTAGCATCTTTTTTATCTGCGAATCCCTATCCACCTTGTGAGGCTCGTATCCAGGGAAGGCCTGGTCGAACCTGGGCGCGTCCACCTGGTAGAACTTCCCCAGAGGGATGGGGGCTTCTGCACCGTCATAGTTCCAGGATCTTATGATCTTCATGGCATCGTCGAAGCTGCCGGTATCGTTGTCCTTTACCTCATAGACGCGTTTGTTGTAAGACTCATACATGTTAAAGTACGTGACACATACCTGCAGGACGTCCACAAAGGAGAATCCCTTGTGTGTTATGGCCTCTTTGAACAATCTTCGGAGAAGATCTATTCCGTGGGTGTAACCCCTGGCGATGTAGGAAGCACCGCCAACCAGCATCAGCTCGGCAGGGTTCATGGGAAATTCCTGCGTTCCCAGAGGCGTGGACTTGCCCTTGAACCCCCATGGCGACGTCGGAGTGTATTGACCTGTCGTGAGGCCGTAAACGCGGTTGTCATGGAGTATGAGGGTAATGTCGATGTTCCTCTTGGCAGCGAACATGAGATGATCCAACCCTTCTGCGAGGGAATCACCGTCCCCTGAGCAGCAGATCACCTTTAGGTCGGGGTTGGCAAGCTTAATCGCTGTTGCCACGGGTAGAGTCCTACCATGAATTGAGTAGAAACTGTTCACCTTAAGGTAGTCCACAATCTTTCCGTGACAACCTATGCCAGAGACCAGGACCACGTTGTCTATGGGGAATCCTTCGTCGTCCAAAGAGGACAGAACCGTCTTCATGGTATTCAGAATAGAGAAGTTACCGCACCCCGGACACCAGGTGTTCTTGGCATAGGTGCTCAGATCCTTTGGGTTCATGCTATTACCTTCCTGATCTCAGCTTCCAGTTCATCCAGCGAGAAGGGCCTACCATCGTACTTCAGTATCTGTTCTCTAAGCTCGAAACCGTAAGATCTGGCGAGCCTGGACAATTGTCCTGTCGAGTTGCACTCGACAGTTATTATCCTCTCCACGCCCACCAGAGAGTCACGAAGCCGTTTCTCTGGGAACGGCGAGAGGACCAATACCTGGATCACCCTCAGGCCGAGCTTCTCTGCTACTTCGGTACACACGCCCTTGTTGGAGCCCCAGCACAGCAGAGCTGTCTTGCCGTTGCCGTAGACCCTCACGGTCTCGTAACCATCCATCTCCTTTGCCAGCGCCAATCCCTTGAGCAACCGCTTGTCGCTCATACTTGCTATGGCCCTGGGGTCCTCTGTGGTTATTCCCAGCTCATCGTGAGTATAACCATCAACCTTTACGGTCTGGCCTTTTAGAGGCGGAAAGGCCAGAGGCGAGACACCTGTTTCAGTGTACTTGTAGCGGTTATAATCTCCCTTTCCGTCCCAAAGAACAGGAGCCTCCTCGTTCATGTCTCCGGCTAAGGCAGCATCAAAGCTGTAAAGCCCTTCGGAAACTGTTTTGTCCGATAGTATGAATGCAGGGACCTGGTACTTCCATGCCATGTTCAATGCCACACCCGACCAGTAATAGGCCTCTTCGGCGTCTCCAGGAGAAACTATGAACCTGGGAAACTCTCCCTGGCCTGCGTTTAGAGCGAAGTGCAGGTCTGCCTGGGCGGTATAGGTGGGTAGGCCAGTAGACGGCCCTGTCCTCTGCCCGAGCATTATGACTATGGGCATCTCGGCCATCCCTGCCAGGCTTAGGCCCTCAGTCATAAGACAGAAACCGCCTCCCGATGTGCCTACGGCTGCCTTGACTCCTTCATAGGCGAACCCCTGAGCCATGAGAATCACGGCAATCTCACTCTCGGGATGCACAACCTTCAGCCCGAAGTCGGCAGCAGACTTGGCCATAAAATCAAGCAGGCTGGACGAGGGTGTCATGGGATAGGCGATGTAGGCTGCAAGACCGGCCTTGATCAGCCCCAATCCTATCGCCTGATTGCCTGTCAGGATAGGGAGGCTGGGCTGATCAACCCTTTCTATCCTGGTGAACTCTACAGCGGCATCGTATCCCTTTCTGGCTACCTTCAGGTTCAGATCTAGCTGCTTGGGAATGTGCTTTTTAAGGACCTTTTCAAGAACGGGCCATCCGATGCCAACCACCTTGCAGAACCCACCTATTATGCAGGTGTTGCGCATTATCATGGGGGCCGAAAAATCCTTCAATATGGCGGAAACTGGCAGCCCGCATCCTTTCTGAGCCAGATTTTCTATCTTCACTTTATCAAGATCGTAGATCACAAAAGAGCTATCTTTTAATCTTTCTTTGTGCAGCTCGAATGTCTCCTGGTTCAGGGCAACGATAACGTCCACGGTGTTTACGTGGGCGCCTATTTTGCGGTCGGACGCCCTGATCAGAGAGAAATTATGCCCACCTCGGATCAGCGATGGGTAGTCATAGTACATGTAAATGCGATAGCCGAGCTGGTTAAAAAGTCGGCTAACGGTCACTCCTGCTTCGTTTATGCCGTCACCAGCAATTCCGCCGATTAGAGTAGAAAAATCGTGCATCTCGATTCTCCGTAGTCGTATCAATAAGTGCATTAAACTTTAAACTGAGACAGATATATATTCTTAATAGTTAAATATCCTTTGGGTATTGTGCCGTGTTGATTCGATTTAATAGTACCAGCTCACTCAAAAAAGGAAAAGTGCTGCCGTCCCAGAAATTGTCGCGAAAATCCCGTGGCTGCGTTATTATTTATTGATTCTCGATTCGAAATTGTGTTCTGAATCTAAGTGATGAAGAAGATTTTAGAGTAAATCAATTATTTTACAGGACAGAACAAAAGTCCTTCAACTTGAGAGTTCTCATCAATCAATTGTAACCAATTCATTCAATCTTTGATTTTTAACCTATGTACTCTGAATAGTCTAACGGATAACACGAGCAGTTGAAGAGGGCCGCACCGTTTTCTCCGTATTGAGTCTGGAAGGAAACCCTAGTGCAATCACCAGTAAGGCACGGTAGCCAATTCTCCTCTGTTGCGGTATTATTCTCAAACGTGGATCTCATTTCAATCGTTCGGCTGAGGTCGTATGTACCATAGTATCTTTCCTCGCCTTCGTTAATTGCAGGATAGTCTCTCCTTTTCACGTCGTATTGGGGTGAAGTTTGCTTATAGCTTAAATCAGCTATGCCAGTCGTTTGGGTACTGATTGTGTAGCCCAAGTATTTGGTAGGCATGAACTCTGCCCCGAGGATAGCATCGTCGGTCGCCTGAACTGTGGCGTTCATTCTCTCGAGCCACATTATAGACCGGCTCTCTTTAGATAGCACAGGATTGTATAGGAGGTTTGAACCAACAAAGTCTCTGTTGTTACCCTCAAAATCCCGATCATTTATCTGTTTGCCAGTGTATTCCAGAGATCGGCTAGCAGTCATTGATACAGGCCATTCCTCAAAATAGGTCAGTTCGAAGATGTTCGTTCCACTCGGCTTTGTTAGGTAAATGTCGACATCGTCATCGTCATTCGACCACAAGTTCACTTTATCCTCAGACCGGAATTTCCCTTCGAGTGCGTTCGTCCTCTCCCTAAGTCTGACATCGTTATCAGTAATTTCCTCGTAGTTGGAATGATAGGATATCAAGGATCTGCCATGAAACTCTACAGGGGTTATATTGCCTTCAACTGAACTTGAATAATTGAAGTCTATATCCAGGCTCTGGCGGTATAAGTACCAGGAGGATGTGTTGGTTCCAACTTCGGTTGCAATATAGGTGGCACCAGAGTTTGACACTAGGATTAAAATAGCAAAAAATACTAGGAGCTCTGATCTCATTTTAAGTCTCCAGGCTCTTCTAAGGATGAGCGGTATCCAGATTCACTTATGTTACATCCCCCATTGATCCACCGACGCCAACGATGTGAATGTATTTATGGTTTGTTATGCAAAAGTGAGCGATTTATAATTTTTTTTGATTATGAGATGGCAATTTTGGTGATCGCAGAGATCTCCCTTTATAAAGGAGTTGGATTCATATGAAAACATGGAGTTTCATAATCAGCAAGCTTATGTCGTATTGAATTGGCGTGCCTCTTCGTTACGACACGTACACGAACTTGAACTCTTGTGATGCATAATGTACCAGGAGATATGATATGATAAGATATGATATGATATAATATGATATATTAGGCGTAGCGTCGTCCATAAAGTCAAACGGCGGCGGCGCACCCCGCTGCAAGCAAGCGGGGCATGCGAGGCGCCGCCGCATGAAGTTGATACTAAATCGATCTGATCAATTCCTAAGTCGGATACGGATGCCCTTTATCCCCGATGCAAGCATCGGGTAGTCTACCCTTATTAA
>PMNG01000044.1 GCA_003162615.1 Methanothrix sp.
CGTGGCAGGCCACAGAGTCGCAGACCTATCCGGTGGCAATTGGGATGAGGGTCTTCGCTCTGAAGAATACAATGCCATCGTTTCCACGTTGGTCCTGGAGCACCTGCCACTTGACAAATACAGGTCGGTGCTCGGCGGGTGCTTTAGACTCCTGGCCCCTGGCGGCTGGATGATTGCCGTCGAAGGATATGAAGAAGAAGGTAGCGATATGATTGAATGGTTTAACAGCCAATCAAGCCAAAAGATGGGCAACCTGGACCCAAAAATGTCCGGCTTCGTTTCTCAGCTAAGAGAGCAGAAGGAAGTTCATTACTACACCAGCAAACAACAGAAAGAAGAATGGTGGAGGACAGCAGGATTCGAAAGAGTCAATGTCCTCTGGCAGTACCTGTGTATTGCCTTGATGGTTGGAAGGAAGCCGAAAGATTGACGGAGACCAATTTATAAATTTAGTGAAATTGAGCGGCCATCATACTGTCAGGCATAAGGGAAAGTCGGGGAAAATCACGAGCAGCATGTTAGAGTCTGGAAATATTAAACGAAAAAATTTGGGCTCGTCTCGCGAAGAGATCGGTTACGAGATGAGGTTCCTAAACGAAGGCTATCTCGAAGATATCGCGAGGCTGCAGGAGATCATGGTCCAGAATCTCCCGGATAAAGAGATCTTCAGACTAACGGCTCCAGAAGAGTTCAGGGAACTTCTGGCGCAGAAGAAAACCGTTATCAGTGTACTTACCGAGGACGGCTTGATAGCCTACAATATGGTATGTTTTCCCGACGAGAACGGCGACAACTTTGGAGTGGACATTAATCTGCCTCAATCGGAGCTGAAGAAAGTTGCCCACCTAAAAGCGGTAGTGGTCCATCCGGCCTACAGAGGTAACGAGCTTCAAAAGAGACTGGCGAATATTCACCTGAAAGTCCTCCAGGAGCTGGGCTACTGCCACGTCTGCTCAACAGTATCACCTAAAAATGCCATCAGCATCCAGAACCACTTTGCCAGTGGATTTGTTGTAACGGGCTTAAAGGTCAAGTACGGAGATCTTCTGAGGTACATAATGTACAAAAATATCTTTCGCACCTTTGCCCCTGAGCCGGAGGTCGTCGGGATTGAGAGTACCGACACCGATGGTCAGAAGATGCTGATCGATCGAGGATTCGCTGGATTCAAGATACAAGTACGGAATGACGGCTGGCAGGTAATGTATGGCATGCCTGTTAGTAAATTATTTTAATTCAGAGCCCGTAATGTGGACTGCTGAACAAATTAAAAATGAGATGGTGATCATGAAAAAATCTCTAGGCGCTAAAACTATAATCTATCCCACACCTGTTCTCGTGATTGGGACCTACGGTAAAGACGGAAAAGCCAACGTAATGACCGCTGCCTGGGCGGGGATATGCTGCTCCGCACCTCCGTGCGTTGGAGTTTCCCTTCGGAAGGTCACCTACACCTATGGCAATATCTTGGAACGAAAAGCGTTCACCGTCAATGTTCCCTCCGAGGATCTTGCCAAGCAGGTGGATTATTTTGGGATTGTATCAGGCAGGGATGTGGACAAGCTTTCTAGGGCCGGACTGACTCCGGTCAAGAGCGAGCTTGTCGATGCGCCTTACATCAAAGAGTTTCCCCTTGTTCTGGAGTGCAGGCTGCTCAATGCTGTTGAGATTGGCCTCCACACTCAGTTCATCGGGGAAATCGTAGATGTGAAGGCTGAAGGAGATGTGCTTGGAGACGACGGCCTGCCAAAAATTGAAAAGGTCAAGCCGATTATATTTTCTCCGGAAAGCCGGAGCTACCATGGGTTAGGGAAAAACATAGGAATGGCGTTTTCGATAGGAAGAGAGATCTGAATTGTGCCAGGATGGAGAAGGCCCAAATCGGAGTTGGGCCTTCATCCTGAACAAATTCCAAAATACTACTAATATTACTTAATATTACTTCCAGTTGAGCTTGTTCCAGTACTCGTACTCGTGTTCCCATTCAGCTTTGTTCCTTTTCACAAGATTCATGAAGTACTGGCGGTTTTCTTCCTGCATCTCTCTCTGACTGATGTAGTCCCTCTTTCCCTTTATGTCCTCGGCCAGGGATTTGCCTAGCTGGAAGGCCTTCTTCTCCGCCTCCTCCACCGCCTGAGGGCCTTCGGACATAGAAGCGCCTGTGCTTCCAGTAACAAAGGCACCGAAGTTGATCATAATGCCGTTGAGGTAGTCCGTGACCTGCTCATACCCGTGACCGGCTGAGGCCACATTGCAGCAGTACTTTCCTGTGAAGAGCTGGCAGTGGACGGCGTCAGCCATTCTGTCTATCAGGGTCTTCATCTGGGCAGTGACGCTCCGGAAGTAATTGGGCGATCCCAAGACCATGCCGTCGCTTGAGAGTATCCTATCGTACAGACCCTGGAAATCGTCTTTCTTGCTACAGGCCCCGGTCTTGAAGCAGACCTGACAGGCGTTGCAGAACTCTATCTTGAGCTTGCAGACATCCACCAGCTCGGTCTGTGCGCCCGCTGACTTTGCCCCGTCCAGAGCTGCCTGGACAAGCTTCAGAGTCTGGCTCTTGGACCCTCTTGGGCTTGCACTTATGCCTATTATCTTCATCGAATTCCTCGTGACCCTGATAGCACTGCTGCAATTTCTACTTTTGGATCGCTTATTGCTTAAGACTCGCCTATGCTATAGCCCCAAAGAGGACAAAACCAGGGTATTACGATAAAATCTCTTGATCCAAAGTTCATTTATCATCAAAGAAGTGAGTCATATGCAAGGGAATAAATGTCATGGTATTCTAGAAAGCAGATGGAGGAGTAGGGTATTAGGTCTATTTGCGGAGTTGTCATAGCATTATGCCCAATCTTTTTATACATCTTTGTCCATATTATAAATGCAGATGCCGTAAAGCAAACAAAGAATATGAGAGAATATAATGTAATGGCACATATTAACCATTTAGAAAAAAATAAAAAGGATTAGGACAATACGGGTGAAGGGGGTTGAACTCGGATGTTTGGATGTAGCGGTGACGATCTTTGAAGTCTATAATTAAGGGAGCTATTGGGACAATTGCAGGGGAGACCAACCCCATCTCGTTCAAATTTCTCATAGATAAAGATGTAGGAAGAGGAGCTTACGTCAAAGCCAAGGCGGAGGGCAGGGAATGGATTCTGGCTCAGGTGGAGGACATCAAAAGGTCCAACACTGCCTTCAACCTGAACCAGCAAAACGGCTCTGCCAGAGATTATGAAGCCCATGAGATGATGGTGGCGGAGGCCAGGGTCATCGGAGTGGGCATTGAGGGGAGGCTTCACATGCCCACCAGTCCGGCGCGTCCGGGCGAACAGGTCTTCTTTGCCGATGAGAAGCTGATTAAAGCAAGCTTGGGTCTCTCCAAAGGAGACATGTACATAGGCTTGCTCAAGGGCTATGACCTGCGGGTCGAGTTGGATGCCAATACCCTAGTGCAGAAGCACTGTAGCATCCTGGCCAAGACGGGAAGCGGCAAATCCTACACCTCGGCCGTCATCCTGGAGGAGCTGCTGGAAAGAAAAGTGGCCTTGCTTGTAATCGATCCTCATGGCGAGTACAGCTCAATGAAGGAGCCGAACAGAGTGGGTGATTTTAACCGCTACAAGATCAAGCCAAGAGGCTACGATGTAACTGTTTATACGCCAACAACCCTGGCGGTAAACCCCCGAGCGGACAGGCCCTTCAGGTTCAACGGCACAAATCTTTCGGCCCGCGAGATGGCCAAGATGATTCCCCATGAGGCCTCCAGCGGAATGGTGGGGCTGCTCTATGAGACCATCAGCCTCCTAACTGCTGAGACTGACGTTTACACTCTAGAGGATGTGATCGAACAGGTGGTCAAAAGCACTTCCAAGGTCAAGTGGAACCTGGTAAGCCAACTGGAGTCTCTGATGGAGATTGGCCTGTTCTCGGGGATTCCCACGCCCATCGGGGAGTTGCTCAGGCCTGGAAGAGCCTCGGTGATAGACATGACCGGCATCCAGCCGGAGCTGCAGGGTATGATAGTGGCCAAGCTGCTGACGGAGATCTTCGAGGCCAGGAAACGCAGGCTCATATCTCCGGGGATGGTTGTAGTGGAAGAGGCTCACAACTACATACCTGAGCGGGGCAGTGGCAATGCCGCCAGCACCGGGATCATAAGGACCATAGCAGCGGAGGGCAGGAAGTTCGGCCTGGGACTGATGGTGATCAGTCAAAGGCCCGCCCGAGTAGACAAGAACGTGATCTCTCAATGCAACACCCAGATCATCATGCGTGTGACCAATCCCAACGACCTCAAGGCGTTGAGCAAGGGCTTGGAAGGTATGACCTCCGATCTAGAGGAGGAGATCAAGAGGCTTCCTCCGGGAACAGCAATGCTTGTCAGTAATGAGATCGAGCGGCCTGTAACGGTTAGCATAAGGCCCAGAAAGTCCAGGCACGGCGGAATCAGCACCATGATTGTTGCTAAAGAGGACAGGTCATCTATCAAAGGAAAGGGGTTAAAGCCCCAGCCGCCCGCCAAGAGCTCGAAACCCAAAGAGAAGATCGGAGGAGGAGGTCTGTTGAAGAAGGTCTTCAGCAGACGTGCTTGATTTGAAATTAGTTTGTGGTTTTAATTCCTCTATCATTCCAATTTCACGCAGCCACTCGGACGCCTCATTCGGCGCATTCTTTACGTCTCTGCCACAGACTGCAAGAACATCCAGAATGGTTGACTGCGGGCAAAGCTTGGTGATATCCGTAACACTTCGCCCCAGACGACTTCCCTCGTTCGTGCAAAAGGTACAATTGTTATTCCGGAAAAATCGTATTCCACAAAAAACGTTGCAACCAGCGAAATCATAGATCCATTGCCTAGGGGATCGGTCTCAAATAAGATCATTGAGCAGGCTTCAAAAGAAGGATGAGAAAAAGGGAGGATCAAGACCAAGATAAGAGCCCCCGGTCTACATGGGAAGGCTATGTATAGGCTCTCAGCGCGTTCTCTTCTATATTCCCGCCATTGGCCTCAACAATTTTGCCGCCTACTGCTCTAAGGTTAGAGTGCTCTATAATAGCGCCCGTGCTTGCCTTATGGTCTCCAAAGATAACGGTCTCACTCTTCACGGTTTCACCGTCTTTGATGTTATAGAAGACCATATCTACGTATTCCTTCTTATCCGAGTACACGATTGGCGGTAGGGTAAGAATCGACTTGATGAACTGCTCACTGCGGGCATAGCTGAATACCACCTCATGTCCAGCTCTTGCAAAGAGCGTCCCGAGCTTACCGCCCATCAATCCTGAACCCAAAATGCCTATTCGCATAGTGCTCACCTTTTCAGTCACGAGCTGCTAAGTAATATTGCCATTATCGGCCTGTCCTCTTTTCCAGTTCTTCCGGATAGCGATCGCCCGCAATGTTAATCTTAGAGAGTGCGGAATTTATATCGCGTAATTCTTCGTGTGTCAGTTCAATGTCCGCTGCTCCCAGATTTTCAATCAAGCGATCCAGCTTGCGTGTGCCCGGGATAGGAACAATCCATGGCTTTTGGGCAAGCAGCCATGCGAGCGCAATTTGGGCAGATGTCGCATTTTTCTCTGCGGCGACCTTTTTAATTAACTCGACCAGGACCTGATTTGCATCGAGGTTCTCAGGTTTAAACCGAGGTACAACGTTACGGAAATCGGAACTGTCGAATCTTGAATGTTTGTCAAATCGTCCTGTAAGGAATCCCTTACCGAGTGGGCTGAACGGAACAAAGCCAATTCCGAGTTCCTCAAGCGTAGTTAGCAGCTCTTCTTCAGGACGTCTCCACCACATTGAGTATTCACTCTGGACTGCGGTGAGCGGCAGAACTTTGTGGGCGCGACGGATTGTCTGTACCCCTGCTTCGGAAAGCCCCCAATGCAGAACCTTGCCCTCCTGAATCAGCTCTTTTACTGCTCCGGCCACTTCCTCGATAGGCACATTGGGATCAACACGATGCTGATAAAGCAGATCGATGGTTTCAATTTTGAGTCGCTTGAGCGAGCCAACAACTGCTTGCTTGATGTGTTCCGGACGACTGTCAAAACCGGCCTCTTTTCCGCTTTTGATGTCGAAGCCGAACTTGGTGGCAATGACCACTTCGTCTCGGTAGGGAGCGAGCGCTTCGCCTACCAGTTCCTCGTTCGTGAATGGGCCGTAGATCTCGGCTGTATCAAAAAAAGTAACGCCGCGTTCAACAGCTGAACGAATCAGTTTAATCATCTCTTTCTTGTCTGACGCCGGACCATAGGCAAAACTCATTCCCATGCAGCCTAATCCAATGGCAGAAACCTCAAGACCGTTGTTTCCTAATTTGCGCGTTTTCAATTCTATTCCCCTTTTTCGTTTATGGTATCAAATCAAGTTTTTTTAGCCAGTTTGCAATATCTTTGTCTGCTCTATCAACACTGCCGCCTCGAATCNNAATATGGAATAATGGTCTTTCTTGAGAAATCATACGACTCTAAAAAAGTAAATACCGTCATCGGCATCGTTCCATACCAATTCGGATACCCAATATAAATCAAATCATAAGAATCCATTTTATCTACTATTTCTGTAAGCTCAGGTCTGGCATTTTCTCTCTTTTCTTCCCGTGCTACATTTGTTGTTTCCGTATAATCCTCTGGATAAGATTTTACTGTTTTGATTTGGAATATGTCGCTTCCAGTTAATTTCTGTATTTTCTTTGCTATTACTTCTGTGTTTCCAATTGGCAGGTTTACAATACTACCTGCCACATAATTATTTCCTTTGCGTGANNCGTGAAAAATAAGCGATAAGGCTCTTTGAATTTGCCATTTACTATCCCCTCCGATTCAATCATATCATTGCATTTTTAAGTTGTAGTATTCTTTATCCGTTACAGGTTCCAGCCATTCGGCATCCCCCTTTTGGGGATTAGTAATTATCGCAATATGTACAAGCCAGCGATCGGATTTGGCACCATGCCAATGTTTTACATTAGGATTGATTTTTACTACGTCTCCTTCCTGAATCATCCGTGCAAGTTTGCCTTCTTCTTGATAGTATCCAATGCCACCGGTAACAAGCAGAACCTGCCCACCCGGATGCTTATGCCAATTATTTCTTGCGCCCGGCTCAAAAGTTACATTAGCTACTTGGCAATTGAAGGTGCTGTCCATGGGAACCAACGTTTCAACCCATGCCGTCCCTATAAAATGCTCATCTGTAATTTTTTGGCCTTTTGGGAAGATCACGCTTTCACTTAAATCGTTTGGTTTATTCATGTTCGATCATCCTTTTCATTTATAAGATTCTCTGTAAATAGCAACACATTCATCGACACTTAGCTCGCTTCTGTCACACGTAAACAAGAACCCCATGGTATCCTTAGCATTCTTTGCCATGGTTTCAAATTCCTCAGGCCTAATGCCGTAATCTGACATATTGAGGTCTGCAACGCCGCAATCCTCCTGTAATTTGGCCAATATTGTGATGAAATCCATCGGCTCTTTAGCATCCTCCATTCCCATGGCCTTTGCCATTCTTACAAATCTGTCGTCGCATACGTGCTTATCAATGAGATGCGTGAAATACACTTTGCTGATCATGATCAGGCCTGCACCGTGCGGAAGTTCCTGATGATAGGCCGACATGGCATGTTCCAGAGAATGCTGGCTGGTGCAACGCCCCACAGACATCACCAGACCGGAAAGCGTGCTGCCAAAAGCCACCTTTTCGCGGGCGTCGATGTCCAAGCCGTCTTTAACCGCAATTGCCAGATTTCGGCTTATATTTTCGATCGCTGTTATGGCATACATATCGCTCATGAGGTTGACACCGTTCGAAACATAGCCCTCTACGCTATGGAACAACGCATCGAATCCTTGATAAGCCGTGTACTTGGGCGGCACAGTAAGCATTATCTCCGGATCGACAATTGCCAGAACCGGAAACAGATCAACATGCACAAATCCTGTTTTCTCGTGTTTTTCAACGTTTGTAATTACCGTCCCCGGGTCCGTCTCGGAGCCTGTTCCGGCTGTCGTTGTGATGGCTACAATCGGAAGCGGTTTGTTCTCGACCGGTTTGCCTTTTCCGCTTCCCGAAGGAATATAATCCCAGTAATCCCCATCGTTAGCGGCCATTACTGCGATTGCCTTTGCAGCATCTATACAGCTTCCGCCACCTAGAGCGACAATAAAATCACAGCCATTTTCTTTTGCAAAGGCACCGCCTGCCATTACTGTTGATTTCAATGGATTTGCTTCAACCCTGTCAAACACCGCAGTTTCTATTCCTGCTAGTTTCAGCTGCTCTTCTGTTCTTGCGAGATAACCGTTTGCTCTTGCGGATTTTCCGGTTGAAATAACAATCATGGCTCTTTTGCCAGGCATCTTCTGAGTGTGCAGATTATTTAATTCACCTACCCCAAACAAAATTCTGGTAGGTACATACATATTAAAACTCATATCGAATCCTCCATATTCAATAGCTCTTTTTTCCGCCCTTTCTTAGACTTGCGGATAGTGCCAACACCTTTTTCATTTTATCATCTTACAACTGCTTCCCCGGTATCATCTGATGTATTGGTATACAGCAAGCACGTAAGGTATAAATAGATCGTACAAACAGACATGTTACATACTAACAGGATTGATATTAATGGACTCCGCTCCCAAAGAGCACAAGTATGATTGGCCAATCGATGCAACCCTGGATGTGATCGGAGGCAAATGGAAACCGCTGATCATATATGCGCTAAATGATGAGACGCTGCGTTTTAGCCAGTTATTGGACAGGCTACAACCCAGGATCACCCAGAGGATGCTCACAAAACAGCTTCGCCAGCTTGAGGAAGACGGGCTTGTCACTAGAAAGGTTTACACGCAGGTCCCGCCGAAAGTGGAGTATTCGCTCACCGAAATGGGAAAATCCCTGATGCCGATTCTCGACCAGCTCTGTGAGTGGGGATCTGAACACATGGGCGACCGCATTGAGTACAAGTGTGAATAATAATGGCGCAGCTCATGTTAACACGGTGCAGTTGGGTGGGAAATGATCCTCTGATCATCGAGT
This sequence comes from Methanothrix sp., assembly GCA_003162615.1. Taxonomy (GTDB): domain Archaea; phylum Halobacteriota; class Methanosarcinia; order Methanotrichales; family Methanotrichaceae; genus Fen-7. The sequence goes on from PMNG01000044.1 coordinate 9,062, forward strand.
ACCATGATAAAGAATGGGGAGTGTCTGTCCACGATGATCGGCTCCTCTTTGAGTTCCTGTTCCTGGAGGGAGCCCAGGCTGGTCTGAGTTGGATTACAATACTGCGAAAAAGAGAGAATTACCGCCGGGCCTTCGATAATTTCGTCCCTGCCGAAGTTGCAAGGTACGATGACAAGAAGGTCGAGGAATTGCTGGCCGATCCCGGCATAGTCCGCAACCACCGCAAGATCGAGGCTGCAATCCAGAATGCCAGGGCTTTCTTAGATATCCAGAAGGAGTTCGGAAGCTTCGACTCGTACATATGGAAATTCGTTGGCGGAAGGCCCGTACAAAACGGACGGAAAGAACTGGCAGAGATACCTGCCATTACGCCAGAGTCAAAGCAGATGAGCAAGGATCTGGTAAACCGAGGTTTCAAGTTCGTTGGGCCTTCGATATGCTATGCGTTCATGCAGGCTGTGGGCATGGTCAACGACCACACTATGGATTGTTTCCGGTACTCGCTCTCATGATGTTAAATTCGACCGGTATATCCCAACAATATTTTCTATTTGGCCNNATCTCGTTGACTCTAAGTCTCTTCGGATGCTGGGACGAAGCAGCCTGCATCACCAAGGCGGTGTCAGATCCCCGAGCAGTCCCGGCTACGACTATGACCTTCTCGCCGCTTGCCACCAGGCCCGCATCCGTGACCATGAGGACGATTTCGAAGCACACCTTCACTCCCTGGCAAAAGCAGCGGAGCAAGTTGGCCATGACAGTGGGCGTTGTGGATTCGTACAGCCCATCGGTGTGGAATAGCATGGTGCCGAAGTGCACATCGTGCCCGGAATCCCTCAGGGATTTGACCAGCTCATCAGAAAAGGCATTTCTATCCCTGTGAAAATCGTGCTGGTGAGGCACAACGATCAGTTTGACGCTCGCGTCTTTGAAGAACTCCATTGCCTTCTTGGCTGTGGCTCCTGTTGTGGAGGCCAGCACCAGCTTCTTGATNNGGCCCGATATCCTCGAAATAGACTATCTTGCTTTCCATGATTTACTATCTCGAATTCTTGCTTATTAATTTCTCCGGTATCCAATCTGATGGGCTGCCAAATACTGAAACTATTCATCGATTCTGAGCTATCACATTTGGTATAGATGGGATTGAAAGCCAAAAAAGGCGCACCTGCAGCAAGCAGCGGACTTATCCAAGGCACCGTCGCATAAGATGGAACCAGGCTGATCAAATACATCGCAGAGAGAATACTTATACCAGATGGTGAGGATAATAAGCAGATTTTATAGGAGTCCACGGGGCTTCAAGCATACGCCTATAATTGGACTTAATATTAGTCTATCTCTATCCTTTGTCAACTACTTTCGAACTTTAAGAAGTGCATTCGGCCTGAGGATTCACCTGCGATGATATTGAGTCCATTTGATGCAATTGCTGTTATTGGTCCCTCTCCAGTGAACATTGCGACAACATTTCCAGTCTCTAGATCCCATACCCTAAGCGTATTATCTTCAGATACCGATATGATTTTTCTGCCATCCGGGGTCAACGCTACTTCACGGACCATATCGGTATGACCTTCGAGTATTAGGAGTTCCTCACCGGTCTCCAGATCCCATACCTTAAGACTAAAATCACCAAATTTCGATACGGCTTTTCTGCCATCTGGAGTCAATACTATTTCATTGAAAATGCTGGCAAAATATTCTAGCGTCATGAGTTCCTCGCCGGTCACCAAGTCCCACACCTTGAGGGTATTATCAAATGATCCCGATACGGCCTTTCTCCCATCCGGAGTCAATGCTACTGAATCGACCGATCTGGTATGACCTTCGAGTGTCATGAGTTCCTCGCCAGTCTCCAGATCCCACACCTTGAGGGTATTATCAAATGATCCCGATACGACCTTTCTCCCATCTGGCGTCAATGCTACTGCAAGGACCGAGCTGGCATGACCTTCAAGTGTCATGAGTTCCTCGCCGGTCTCCAAATCCCACACCTTGAGAGTATTATCATTAGATCCCGATACGGCCTTTTTGCCATCCGGGGTTAATGCTACTGCACGGACCATATCGGTATGACCTTCGAGTGTCATGAGTTCCTCACCGGTCTTCAGGTCCCATACCTTGAAAGTTTTATCCCAGGGTACCGATACGGCCTTTCTACTATCCGGAGTCAATGCTACTTTTCCGACCGGGTTGGCATGACCTTCAAGTGTCATGAGTTCCTCGCCAGTCTTCAGGTCCCATACCTTGAGAGTATTATCAAATGAACCTGATACGGCCTTTCTACCATCCGGGGTCAATGCTAC